>JAEMGR010000029.1 GCA_016458225.1 Myxococcaceae bacterium JPH2
AGGCACGAAGCTCTACATCGCCTACTACCAGGAGGGCCTGCGGGTGTTGGATGTCGCCAACCCCACCCAGCCCCGCGAGATTGCCCGCTACGCCACCTACCGGGACACGGACCCCTTCCGAATCGGAGACTTCTTCGAGGGCGCCATCGGCATCCGCATCCCGGGCGATGGCTTCGTCTACCTGGTGGACACCTCGCGCGGACTGCTCGTGTTCAAGGAGCTGTGAGCCCCAGGCGCGCCGCGCGACGCGGGGTCGCGCGGCGCTGCCCCCCGAGGGTCCTCCTCATGGGGCGGTGAAATTCGAGGGAAGAGCGACAGGCTGGGGATTTCTTTGGCGCGGGAGCATCGGCTCGGGGCCTCGCACTGCCATGTCCGTTCCTGGGACACGACTTCGCGGAAGTGGGCAGTGGTTGGGCGGGCGGTCCCGACAGTCCTCGTGATTCCGAGGATTTGGGCGACGAAATGCAATTGGCACGGGGCTCGCTCTTAGTGAGGACGTGGACATTCCCAAAGCTCGCAAGACACGTCGCGCCCCCTGGATCCTCGCCGTGGTCGGGGCACTGGCTCTCATCGGGGTGACGGTGGGGCTGGCTCGGCTCCGCCCTGCGGCGCCCACGGTGGAGAAGGCCTCGGTATGGCTGGACACGGTGAAGCGCGGCCCCATGGTGCGGCAGGTGAAGGGCGCCGGCACGCTGGTGCCCGAGTACATCCGGTGGCTGACGGCTGACACCGCGGGCCGCGTGGAGCGCATCCACGTGAAGCCCGGCGCGCAGGTGAAGGCAGACACGCTCCTCATGGAGCTGTCCAACCCGGACGTGCAGCTCCAGGCCCTGGAGGCCGAGCGCCAGCTCGCCAGCGCCCTGTCGGACTTCCTCAAGCTGCGCACGGAGCTGGAGACGGAGCGGCTGGCGCAGGAGGCCGCGGTCACCACGCTCGTCGCGGACAGCGCGGACGCCCAGCGCCGGGCCCAGGCCAGCTCCTCGCTCCACCAGAAGGAACTCATCGGTGAGCTGGAGGCGCGTCAGGTGAAGGAGAAGTCCGGCGAGCTGGAGCAGCGCCTGGACCTGGAGCGCAAGCGATTGGGCGTGGTGTCGTCGAGCATCCGCGAGCGGCTGGCGGCGCAGCAGAGCCAGGTGGACCGCCTGCAGGCCGTGGCGCGCTTCCGCCGCGCGCAGGTGGAGTCGATGAAGGTCCGCGCCGGCGAGGACGGCATCCTCCAGGAGCTGCCGCTGGAGCTGGGCCAGTGGGTGACGCCCGGCGTGCTGCTGGCGAAGGTGGTGAAGCCCGAGAAGCTCAAGGCCGAGCTGCGCATCGCGGAGACGCAGGCGCGCGACATCCAGCCGGGCCTCAAGGCGCAGGTGGACACGCGCAACGGCGTGGTGGAGGGCACGGTGGCGCGAGTGGCGCCGGCGGCCAGTCAGGGAACCGTGCGCGTGGAGGTGTCCTTGCCGGACACGCTGCCCAAGGGCGCTCGGCCGGACCTGACGGTGGAAGGCACCGTGGAGTTGGAGCGGCTGGGCAACGTGCTGTCCGTGGGACGGCCCGCGGGCGCGCAGCCCAACGCGACGGTGGCGCTGTTCCGGCTGATGCCCGGCGGCGATGAGGCAGTGCGCGTCCCGGTGCAGCTCGGCCGGGGCTCGGTGAATGCCGTGGAGGTCGTCCAGGGCCTCGCGGAAGGCGATCAGGTGGTGCTCTCAGACATGACCGCGTGGGACGCGGTCGAGCGGGTGAGGCTGCGATGATGACGACGACGAATAACAGTGTGCCCGCGCAGGAATCCGAGGGTGCGGTGCTGGCCGGTGGACCGAAGGTGGAAGCAGGCAAGGCCCTCATCCAGTTGGAGGGACTGACCAAGGTCTTCGAGACCGAGGAGGTGGAGACGCACGCGCTCTCCAACATCCACCTCACCGTGCGGCAGAACGAGTGGGTGGCCATCGTGGGCCCCTCGGGCTCGGGCAAGTCCACCCTGCTGGCGGTGCTGGGACTCCTGGACACGGCCACGCGCGGCGCGTACCTGCTGGACGGGCGCAGCGTGCTGGACCTGTCCTCCTCCGACCGCGCGCTCGTGCGCAACCGGCACATCGGGTTCATCTTCCAGAGCTTCAACCTGATTGGCGACCTGACGGTCTTCGAGAACGTGGAGCTGCCGCTCACCTACCGGGGCATGCCCGCGGCGGAGCGCAAGCAGCGGGTGGAGCGCGCGCTGGAGCGCGTGGGCATGGCGCACCGCGCGCGGCACATGCCGGGACAGCTCTCCGGTGGTCAGCAGCAGCGTGTCGCCGTGGCCCGCGCGGTGGCCGGAGACCCCATCATCCTCCTGGCCGACGAGCCCACCGGTAACCTCGACTCGAAGAACGGCGAGGCGGTGATGCAGCTGCTGGGTGAGCTGCACAAGGCGGGCGCCACCATCTGCATGGTGACGCACGACCCGGCGCACGCGCGCGTGGCCACGCGCACCGTCAGCCTCTTCGATGGCCGCGTCGTGCAGGACGAGCAGCGCCGCTAGTTGGCGCCAATGCCGTCCGAGTCGCCCGCGCACCGCGTGGGCGCCGGACGGAGGTGGTGGAGGGGGCGCCAGTGATTGGCGCCCCTTTTCTTGGAGACCCCATGCTGACTTCCCTGAGCCAAGATTTGCGATATGCGCTGCGCACGCTGCGCGGCAACCCCGGATTCGTGTTGGCTGCGGTGCTGGCGCTGGCGCTAGGGATTGGCGCGAACAGCGCGGTCTTCAGCGTAGTGAACGGGGTGCTGCTCACGCCGCCACCGTTCCGCGAGCCCGAGCGGCTCGTCCACCTCTCCAATGACTTCGCCAAGGCGGGCGTTCGGTTCGCGCCCGTGTCGATGCCCGAGTACCGCGACCATCAATCCCTGGCGCGGGTCTTCTCGTCGGTGGCGGCGTATGTCCAAGGCGACCTGACCCTCACGGGGCGGGACACGCCGGTACGGCTCGGCACGACGTTCTCCACCGCGTCGCTCTTCTCCACGCTGGGCGTGACGCCCGCGCTGGGGCGGACGTTCACCGAGGAGGAGGAAGTCCCGGGGCGCGACAAAGTGGTGGTGCTCACGCAGAAGGCGTGGCGTGTGTACTTCGCCGCGGACCCCGCGGTGCTTGGCCGGAGCCTGGTCCTCGATGGAGAGCCCCACACGGTGGTGGGAGTGCTGCCTCCGGGGGTGGCCTATCCCGCGGATACGGACCTCTACCGTCCCTTCGCGCTGTCGCCCGAGGAGACCACGGAGGCGCAGCGAGGAGAGCGCTACCTCTGGATGCTCGGACGGCTGAAGCCGGGCGTGACGCTGGAAGCCGCTCGCCAGGACATGACGCGCGTCATGGCGCTCATGCTGGCGGAGCATCCCAAGTATGGAAACAGCGGCTGGTCCCTCCAGTTGAGGTCCCTGGAGGACTCGGTGGTGGGGGACGTGAGGGGGACGCTGTGGATGCTGCTGGTGGCGGTGGGGTTCGTGCTGCTGGTGGCGTGCTCGAGCGTGGCGAACCTGCT
>JAEMGR010000030.1 GCA_016458225.1 Myxococcaceae bacterium JPH2
AAGAGGACGTGGTGCTCCTCGGACAGGCGAAGCAGGGCGGTGCGCAGCAGCGGGCCGCTCGCGAGGCTGAAGGGCTGGGAGGCCTCATGCGTCGCGCGGCGACGTACCTCGGCCTCGCGCTCGGGCTCGGGCAGGTACGACAGGTCCGTGACCTCCAGGGCCCAGCGGGCGGGAGGCTGGATGACCTGGACCGGCTCGCCTTCGTGCTCGGCGAAGGTGGTGCGCAGGGACTCGTGGCGCTCGATGAGTGCTTCGAACGCGCGGCGCAAGGACTCCACGTCCACGCGACCATGCAGGTGCAACGCGGACGGGAGGTTGTACGCCGTGTTCCGAGCGTCGAGCTGATCGATGAGCCAGAGGCGCTGCTGCGCGAAGGAGAGCGGGAGCGCCGCGTCGCGCGCGGAAGGGCCCAGGGGCATCGCGAGGGACGCGGTGGGCAGCAGGGTGTCAATGCGCTGCGCGAGCGCCTCGACGGTCGGCGTCTCGAAGAAGGCCTGGAGGGGTAGCTCGACCGCGAAGGAGGTGCGGACGCGAGACATGACCTGCGTGGCGAGCAGCGAGTGGCCACCCAGCTCGAAGAAGCTGTCGATGACACCGACCTGAGGGACCTTGAGGACCTCGGACCAGATGCTGGCGAGGAGGGTCTCGGTCGGCGTGCGGGGCGCGACATGCTGTCGCTCGGACTGCGGCGCGTCCGGAGTGGGCAGCGCCTTGCGGTCGATCTTCCCCGTGGGCGTCAGGGGCAGCGCGTCCATCACCGTGACGACGGCGGGCACCATGTACTCGGGCAGCCGCGCCTTGAGGTTCGCGCGCAGGACGAGCGCATCCAGGGTGTGCCCAGGCCGCGGTGCCGCGTAGCCGAGGATCCGCTTGTCGGCGCCCTCGCCGCGCACGATGACCGCGGCGTCTCGGACGGACGGGTTCTCACGCAGCACCGCTTCGATCTCACCCAGCTCGATGCGATAGCCGCGCACCTTCACCTGGTTGTCGACGCGGTTGAGGTACTCCAGCGCACCGCGCGCGCTCCAGCGCACGCGATCGCCCGTCCGGTACATGCGTCCGCCCGGCGTCGCGCCGTAGAGGGCGGGCAGGAAGCGATCCGCCGTCAGGTCCTCGCGACCCAGGTAGCCGCGCGTGACGCCCTCACCGGCCAGATACAGCTCTCCCGGCACGCCGGGCGGCACGGGCTGCAGGCTCTCATCGAGCACATACGCGAGCGTGCCCGCCATGGGGCTGCCGATGGGGATCGCGCTCTTGCCGGGCTCCGCGAGATGCGCCGTGCACCACACCGTCGTCTCGGTGGGGCCGTAGACGTTCCACAGCGCCGTGTCGAGCGCGAGCAGCGAGTCCGCGAGGTCTCTCGGGAGCGCCTCGCCGCCAATCATGCCCATGAGGCCGCGGCCATCCCAGCCCGCCTCCAGCAGCAGCCGCCACGTGCTCGGCGTGCACTGGAGCACGGTGACGCCACGGGCCTTCATGACCGCGCCGAGCCGCTTGCCGTCCATCGCGACGTCGCGGGGGACGATCACCACCTGGCCGCCGACCATCAGCGGCAGGAACAGCTCCAGCACGTGGATGTCGAACGACAGCGTGGTGACGGCGACGATGACGTCGCGCTCGGAGAACCCGGTCGTCGCTCGGATGGCCTCCAGGAAGCGCGCCACGCCGCCATGCGGCACCTGCACGCCCTTGGGGCGTCCGGTCGAGCCCGAGGTGTAGATGACGTAGGCCACGCAGTCCGCGGGCACGTCGATGCGCAGCGGCGAGGCGTCCTCGCGTGCGATGGCCGCGGCATCCTCGTCCAGCATCACCACGCGGGCCGAGTGCTGGGGCAGCGTGCTCATCAGCGACCGCTGCGTCACCACCACGGGCATGCCCGTGTCTTCAATCGTGTACGCGAGCCGGTCCGCGGGGAAGGCCGGGTCCAAGGGCACATACGAGCCGCCCGCCTTCAGCACCGCGATGACCGCGACGATCAACTCCAGCGAGCGCTCCACGCACAGGCCCACGCGCACGTCAGGGCCCACGCCCAGTCGCACCAGGTAGCGCGCGAGCTGCGACGCGCGCGCCTCCAACTGGGCATACGTCAGCGACGCATCCCCGAAGTAGACCGCGATGCGGTCAGGCGTGCGCTGCGCCTGCGCCTCGAAGGACGCGTGCTGCGTGTGCCAGCCGAGCGGCGCGGGCAGCGGGGGATTCCAGGTCGAGATGACCTGGACCCGCTCGGCGGCGGTGATCATCGGCAGCCGCGCCACCGTCTCGTCGGGGCGCGCCACCGCGCCCTCCAGCAGCACGCGCAGGTGCTCGACCATGCGCTGGATGGTGCTGGCGAGGAAGATGTCCGTGTCGTACTCGAGGAACGCCTGGAGGCCGCGCTCGGTCTCCAGCACCTGCAACACCAGGTCGAACTTGGACGTGCGCGTGTCCAGCTCGCTGGCCTCCAGCTTCACGCCCTCCACGGACACCGGGCCCGCGCCCAGCGAGGCCTGGAGCGTGAACATCACCTGGAACAGCGGGCTGCGGCCCTGGATGCGCTCGGGCTGGAGCGCTTCCACCAGCCGCTCGAAGGGCAGGCCCTGGTGCTCCTGCGCGCCCAGCACCGTCTCTCGCACGCGCGCGAGCAGGGTGCGGAACGGCAGCGTGCTCTCCACCTGCGTGCGCAGCACGAGCGTATTGACGAAGAAGCCGATGAGGCCCTCCGTCTCTCCGCGCGCGCGGCCCGCCATGGGCGAGCCCACGCTCACGTCTTCCTGTCCCGCGTAGCGCGCCAGCAGCACCTGCCAGCCCGCCAGCAGCACCATGAACAGCGACGCCCCCTCGCGCTGGCCGAGCGCCTTGAGGCCCTCCATCAGCTCGCGCGACAGGTGGAAGTCGTGCCGGGCGCCCGCGCCGCTGCGCTTCGCCGGCCGCAGCTTGTCGGTGTACAGCTCCAGGGCCGGGGGCGCGGCCGCGAGCTGCTGCTTCCAGTAGGTGACGTGCTTGTCCAGCACCTCACCCTGGAGCCACTCCCGCTGCCACACGCCGTAGTCCGCGTACTGGATGGGCAGCGGCGGCAGCGGCGACGGCAGGTTCCGCGCGAAGGAGCCGTAGAGCATGGCCACCTCGCGCACCAGCACGTTCATCGACCAACCGTCGGAGATGATGTGGTGGATGACGAGGGTGAGCAGGTGGTCCTTGGCGCCGCGCTGCAGGAGCAACGCGCGCATGAGCGGGCCCTGGTTCAGCTGGAAGGGCCGGGCCGCCACCTCGCGCGCCGCGTCCCAGAGCGCCTCGTCACTCGCGCCCGTGACGTCGCGCACCTCCAACGCCAGCGTCGGCTCGGGCGCCACGCGCTGCACGGGGCCGGTGCCCTCTTCGACGAAGGTCGTGCGCAGCACCTCGTGGCGGCGCGTCACCTCGAGCAGGGCGCGCTCCAGCAGGGCGACGTCCACCACGCCCTCCATGCGCACCGCCATGGGCACGTTGTAGAGCGACGTCCCAGGCTCCAGCTGATCCACGAACCACAGCCGCTGCTGCGCGAAGGAGAGCGGAAGCGGACGCGAGCGGTCCTGGATCGCGATGGTGCCCCTGGCCGTGTTGCCCGCCGCCGCCTTCTGTGCGGCGACCTTCTTGAGGAGCTCCGCGCGCTTCTCCGGAGACAGGTTCGCGATTCGCTTCGACAGGTCGCTGCTCATCTCGTGTACTCCGCGCTGGGAACACAGCTCTGCCTCGCGGCGGCCCGTGCTCCGGCCCCGCGACGTCCTGCATCTTCAGATGCCGGTATGACGCCCTGCACAGCTCTCCCGGGAGCTACGCGGGGTTGGTCAGATTCGTCAGAATCATATTATTCCGCGCCGACACGGCCTGTCATGATTGCCCCCGAATGCACCGAGAGCCCGGGGCCACTGTGACGGAGCGCGTGTCTCGCGCGTGTTTCAAGAAATACATGCCTGTAGCGATGGAAGGCTTTGAAGCCGAGACTCGGGGCCGCAGGGACTGCCCGCCTTCACACCTTCTCAGTTTCTGATGTGACTAGTCCCGCAGGCGCGCGCGCAGGACGGCGGAGAGCACAATCGTGACATCCGCGGGCAGACGCGCGAGGTGGGTGTAGAGCGCGTCCTCGACTTGCGCGACGACGTCGGGTGCCGCGCCGGCCTCTCGGAGACCCGCGAGGACGGCATGGGTCGCGGCGCCGAGGGGACCCGAGAAGCCCTGAGACTCCTCCCAGAACTCCTCGAAGCAGGGGACCGGCTCGCCCGCGGCCACTCGCGCCAGACGTCCGAGGTTGGCTTCCCAGTATTCGCGGTGCGCCTCCATCGCGCGCGGATCAGAGAACGGGCCCTGGTGCACCTCGATGCGCGTGCCGGACGCCTCGGGGTGCAGCCTCAGGGATGCGCGCGTCACCTCGCGTCCGTAGGGGCCGCCGTCCCAGGTCATCTCCAGGGCCAGCCCCGCGCCGGGGGAGACCTCCAGGACGCGTCCCGACTGGGTGAAGCGCTCGCCGCGCGCGTCGATTACGTGAACGCGGAAGGGCTCTCCTGCCCCCACGTCACCCTCGGCACCGAGCCGATGGCCTCCCGGCGGAGCGCCGTACCAGCGGCGCAGGCGGAACGGATCCTCCATGGCCGCGAACACGTCGCTCGGCGGCACCGCCACCCGCTGCTCCAGGCGCAGCTCGCTCATGACTGGGCTCCGGCGCGGGTCCGCACCTGGAAGCGAGGCACGTCGGGCAGCAGGGCCGGGGGCACGCGGTACTGCTCCACCACCAGGCTGATGCGCGCTTCGGGCAGCGCGGGCGCGACTCCCTGGACGGGCGTCACCTCGTGCACCACGTCTCCTCGGAACATCAAGAGCGTGCGCGGCCGCGGCGTCAGCTCGGCCACGCGCTGGCCTCGGTGGTACAGCCGCAGCTCGCCCCCGACGAGCCCCGGCGGCACCTGGACATAGAGCACGCTGACCGCGACGGGACAGCCGATGCCGGCGCCATAGAACTCGAGGCTGCGATCGATGTGCGCCGCCACGCCGCGCCCTCGCTGCACGAGCAGCGGGTTGAGGAGAAAGGCGTCGCAGTCCGGCAGCAGCGCCGCGTCCAGGAAGGGCGCGAACGCGGGGAAGCGCGCCGTCACTTCCGGCAGCGCGTCCCGGCGGAAGGTCAGCGAGAAGCCATACGTGCCCGAGAACTGCTGGGACAGGTTCGTCTCACCCAGCAGCGGCGAGTCGAGGATGGCCGCGCGGATGGACTCGGTCGCCTCGGCGCTGAGGGCCTCGGGCGTGCGGTGGACGAACGTCTGGAGGCGGAAGGCTCCGCCCCAGGGTGGCTGGAAGCGCATGGGCGCGACTCTAGCGCGACCTACGGCCCCGCCTTCTTCGCCGTGGCCTCGGGCGCAGGGGCGGGCTTTGTGGGAGCGGCGGCCTTCGAGGCGGCGGTGGTGGCCGTCTTCGCCACCTCGGCGGGCGTCTTCGCCGGCTCCGCGGGGGCGGGGGCCTGGGCCTCCTCCGTCGCGGGCGGCGCCTTGGCGGGCATCGCGAAGATGGGCTTCTCCGGGACGATGCGCGCGCCAATGCGCACCTGCTGCTCCATCATCCGCGACCAGAGCGAGGCCTTGTTACCCACCAGCGCGTTCTCCGCCACCACCAGCGTGCGCACGTCCTGCGCGCGGCGATACAGGCGCGGCGCCACGTTGGGCTGGGAGGGATCCGAGTCGCTCACCTGCACCTGCTCCTGCACGCTGATGTCGTTCGCGTTGAAGGTGAGGGTGGAGGTCAGCTCGAACTTGCGCTGCAGCTTGTTGGGCAGCTCGAAGAGCTGCTCGCGCGCCAAGGGGAACCACGCGGCGCCCTGGCATGCGCGTGCCTTGTCGGACACCGACTCGCTGAAGAACCGGTTGCGGCGCAGCGGCAGGATGCGCGCGTGGCGCCGGCACACCTCCTCGCCACCCTCGGCGAGGCAGGCGTCGCCCTCGGCCACCAGCAGGTCCGTGCCGCTGACGTGCTCCAGGCGCAGCTTGGTGTTCTTGGGCATGGCGCGCAGCGAGCCGAGCGCCTCCACGCGGAAGCCCTGCTCCGTCGTCTCCACCAGCGCCACCGGGCCCAGCGCCTCGCCATTGGTGAAGCGGCGGGTGATGACCCACACGAGCCGGCGGTTGGCCTGGAGCGTCTCCAGCACCAGGTCGCCCTCGGTCAGCTTCTCCGGAGGCGGCAAGGGCAGCGAGTCCGGGCCGGCCTCGTGACACTCGTCGGCGACAGGGTCCTGCCACCAGACGGGCGCGCCGGCGCAGTCCACGGCGGGCTTCGGCGCGGCCCCCGTGTCCTTGTCGTAGCCGTGGAGCAGCAGCGCGAACCACGTGTCCGGCGCCGGGAAGGAGCGCGCGTTGGGGCCCGCCTCGGAGAAGCACATGGCCGGCTTGGGCACGGTGGCGCACCCGGCCAGCAGGAACAGCGCGACGGTGGGAACGAGGAGCGTTCGTCTCATGGAAGGTTCCTCAGGCATTCGCGAACTGGAAGTCCCAGTCGCCCTCGGCGGTGAGGGCGATGTGCAGGCGCGGGGGGACCGCGCCGGAGACGAGTCGCTGGAGCAGCTCGCGCGACAGCACCGGCATGAGCGAGCCCTGGAGGATCTGCTCCATGTTGCGCGCGCCCATCTCGGACTCGGTGCACCGGCGCGCCAGCTCGTCCAGCAGCTCTGGCGCCAGCGTCGTCTCCACCCCGTGCGCGGAGCGCAGCCGGCCCACCAGCTTGTCCAGCTTCATCTGGGCAATCTCCCGCATCACGTCGCGCTGCACCGGCCCGTACGGGACGACGGTCATTCGCGCCAGCAGCGCGGGCTTGAAGTGCTTGCTGAGCACGGGGCGGATGGTCGTCATCACCTGCTCGGAGGTGGGCGTGTTGCCGTCCTCGAACATGCGCATCACCAGGTCCGAGCCCAGGTTGCTCGTGAGGATGATGACGGTGTTCTTGAAGTCCACCGCGCGGCCCTCGCCGTCGGTGAGCATCCCCTTGTCGAACACCTGGTAGAAGAGGTTCATCACCTCCAGGTCGGCCTTCTCGCACTCGTCCAGCAGCACCACCGAGTAGGGACGCTGGCGCACGGCCTCGGTGAGCATGCCGCCCTCGCCGAAGCCCACGTAGCCGGGCGGCGAGCCGATGAGCCGGCTCACCGTGTGCTTCTCCTGGAACTCGCTCATGTTGAGCGTGGTCATGAAGCGCTCGCCGCCATAGAGCGCGTCGGCCAGCGCCAAGGCCGTCTCCGTCTTGCCCACGCCGCTGGGGCCCACGAAGAGCATCACGCCAATGGGCGTGTCCGGGTTGCGGATGCCGGCCTGCGAGATGCGGATCAGCTCCGCCACCTTGCGCAGCGCCGCGTCCTGGCCGCGCACGCGCGACGTGAGCCGGGACTCCAGGTTCAGCACGGCGTCCAGCACGTCGTTGCGCATCTTGCCCACGGGCACGCCCGTCCAGCTCGCCACCACCCGCGCGACGATGTCCGCGTCCACGTCCGCGTGCACCAGCGGCTCCGTGCCGCGCAGCTCCTCCAGCCGCTTGCTCGCGGCCTCCACCGTGGCCTTCAGCGCTGGCACATCCGCGTCCGGAGCCGCGGAGTGCAGGGCCTTGCGCGCATCCAGGAGCGCCGCCACGGCCGCGCGCTCGCCTTCCCAGCGCGCGTGCAGCGCGGCCCGTTGATCCACGCGGGCGCGCAGCCGGGCCTCCAGGTCCGTCAGCACCTCGTCCTCGGTCGCCGAGCCGTCCGCCAGGTCTCGCTTCCGCGCGGCCTGCTCGCGCTCCAGGCCGGAGATCTCCTGGTCCATCGCGACCAGTTCCTCGGGGCGCGTGGACAGCTCCACCTTCACGCGCGCCGCCGAGGTGTCGAGCAGGTCCACCGCCTTGTCCGGCAGCAGCCGCCCGCTGATGTACCGCGCGGACAGTCGCACCGCGGCGACCACGGCCTCGTCGCGGATGATGACGCCGTGCGCGGTCTCATACGTGGGGCGCAGGCCGCGCAGCATCAGCTCGGCCTCCGCCTCACTCGGCTCCTCGACCTTGACGGGCTGGAAGCGCCGCTCGAGCGCCGCGTCCTTCTCGAAGTACTTCTTGTACTCGGCCCAGGTGGTGGCCGCGAGCGTGCGCAGCTCGCCGCGCGCCAACGCGGGCTTGAGCAGGTTGGCGGCGTCCGTGCCTCCCTGCGCGCCGCCCGCGCCGATGATGGTGTGCGCTTCGTCGATGAACAGGATGATGGGCGTGGGCGAGGCCTTCACCTCGGCGATGACGGCCTTCAGCCGGTTCTCGAACTCGCCCCGCACGCCCGCGCCCGCTTGGAGCAGTCCCAGGTCCAGGCCCAGGAGCTCCACGTTCTTCAGCGCGTCCGGCACCTCGCCGCGCACGATGGCCCAGGCCAGGCCCTCCACGAGCGCGGTCTTTCCCACGCCCGGCTCGCCCACCAGGATGGGGTTGTTCTTCCGGCGCCGCGACAGGATGTCCACCATCTGGCGGATCTCCCGGTGACGGCCAAAGATGGGGTCCACCTTTCCTTCGCGCACGCGCCCGGTGAACGAGGTGGCGAACCGCCGCAGCGCCTCGTCGCCTCGCGCGCCCGCGGGTCCGCTCGGGGCCGCGCCGCCACTGTCGGCGGGGAAGGCCTCCACGTTCTCCGGCGACGGACGCAACACCTCGTCGAGCGAGCCCATCAGCTCGTCGCGGGTGATGGCATCCAGCTCCGGGAACAGCTCCGCGGTGTAGCGCGAGCGGCGCTGGAGGAACTGGACGAACAGCATGCCCGAGCGCAGGCGGATGGCCCCGTGCTCCACGGAGGCCAGGAGCCACGCCTCCTCGAACCACTGGAAGAGCGTCTCGGAGAACACCGGTCGCGCCGTGTTGCCCGAGCGCAGGAACTGGATGGCGCGCTCCATGCTCGCGGCCACGCGATGCCGGTCCACCTGGAAGTGGTGGAGGATGCGCGCGACGTCCGAGTCTTCCGCCTCGAGCATCTGCGCGAGCAGGTGCTCGGGGACGATCTCGTAGAAGTGCCCGGCGCTCGCTCGGGCAACGGCCCCCTCCAGCAGTCGGACAGCGGTGGGCGTCAGGCGACGGACGAGCGCTTTCGGATCGACGTGAATGGGAGCCCCCAAAGACAGACGGTGGTCAACGGTATACCCAGCGACTCGCGCGCGGTAAATCCCCGCGCTCGCCCCTTCTGACGCTTCACAGCACGGGCACGTTCAGCCGGGTCTGCCGGCTCGTGCCCAGCCAGGTGTCCCGCCCCAACTGGCTCGGCTCCTGGCGCGACAAGCGGAACTGTTGCTGGACGCCCTCGGTGAGGCCCAGCTCCAGGTCATACTCCAGCGGATCTCTCACGAAGATGGACACCACCTCGCGCACCAGCGGCTGCAAGTCGCCCTCTTGCATGAGCCGGCGATAGGCGCGCGGCGGCAGCGGGCTGATGTGGATCTGGATCTTCCCTGTCCGGTCAAAGGCCTTGCCGCCCAGCAGCATGTTGCGCCCGAGCACGTGATTGGCTCGGCCCAGCTGCACGCGCGCGTCGATGTCCACCCAGCGGCCCACGAACTGGCGCACCGACACCTGCGCGCCCTCCAGGTCATCTCCCAGCACGTCCTGCAGCGCGACCTCGAGCTGATCCGCCGTGCGCGCCCGGCAGCCCAAGAGGGGCGCGATGCGCAAGAGCCGCCACGTGGGCAGTCGCCCCTCGCGCGGCTTCTCGTACGTGTCGAACCCCGCCAGGGCCAGGAGCCGCCGCGACCACTGGTCCGTGAAGGTCGAGTTTGTCTCGCTGGAGACCCGGTACTTGGACTCGATGCGATACAGCAGCGACAGGAGCCGGTGATGGAACAGGTCCAGGAACTCGCGGCGCACGGCCGAGTCTGGGTCTTCCTGGGCCACCTCTTCGGCCAGATAGTGGGGCAGGGGGCTCACCGAGCCCGTGAGTCCCAGGAAGCGCGTCACCACCTCGAACAGCGGGCGCCGGGCGTACGCGTCCTCGGCGCGCACGGGCACCTCGCGCAGGGTGACCTCGCTCACCTCCCCGGCCGAGAAGGCCAGCGAGGGGTCGTGCCGGAAGCGGATCATCTCCTCGCTGACGGGCCCCGCGCCGCCCACGCGCGCCGCCTGCGCCGTCAGCCGCTCCAGGGCCGCGACGACCTGGAAGAAGCCGAGCCTCGGCGCGGCCTCCTGCAGCGTCTTCGCGTTGTCTACAAGAGCCGCTGGGAGCCGTTCCTCGGAAGCCACGAGTACTCCGTCTGCGAGGGGTGGAGCCGGATGGTCAGCTCATTGAACGAGTTGATGGTGACGTGCGAGGCGAGCAGCTCGTCCAGGATGCTGCCGAAGAGGAACGTGTCCCCCATGCCCATGAAGTTCGTCTCGTCCAGGTCCACGAGCGTGCGGTGGCCACGCAGGGGCGCGCCCTCCAGGAACCGCGTCACCGCCTTGGTCTCCACCGCGCGGATGGCGTTGATGCGCAGGCGGCTGGCGCGCGCGGAGAGGTTGTCCGTGAGCGCGTGGAAGTTGTACAGCTCCATGAGCCGCCGCAGCGCCGCCGCGTCCGCCAGCGAGTGCTGGTTGATGGCCAGATGTGACAGGAGCCGCCAGTGCAGCTCTGCCCCGAGGGGCGCGCGCGCCGGCCGGCTCACCGGCGAGATGTTCCTGAAGCGCGCGTTGGTGGGGCTCTGGGGGGTGGAGGCCGTCAGGTCCCCCACCTGGAGCCGCGCGGTCAGCGAGCGGTTGGTGCACGTCAGGTCGATGGAGAGCGCCTCCTCGGAGCCCAGCACCGGGGCCATGTCGCGCGGCGTCTCCAGGGTGATGAACGTGTCGATGCCTTCATCCAGCGGCGAGTGCATTCGCCGCAGCCGGTAGAAGGACTGCTCGGCGCCCTCGCCCGCGGTGTGCGTGAAGTCGAAGAAGGGGCGATAGGTGCGCCGGTCGTTGCGCCCGGCCTGGAGGCCCGTCACCGAGTCCACCGAATAAATCTCCGCGTGGTGGGCGGGCAGGTCCGCCGCGCGCAGGAGGTGCTCGCGATCCAACGCGTGGTGGAGGATGGGGTCCGAGGGCACGCTGAACAGGTTGACGACGGGCACGCAGTGCAGCCGGAACATCTCCCGGTGGATGCGCGCGTCCATGGGCGGTGGTCGCTCCAGGTGGAAGGCGATCTCGAACTTGTCCTCCTGGATGGTGCCGGCCGCCGCGTCCAGGCCGCGCACGTCGAAGAAGAGGAACTTCTCCGGCAGCGTGAGGTACTCCTGGAGCAGGCGGTAGCCCTCGCTGGCGCGGGGCCAGGGGAGCAGCCGGAAGTCCCGGTCGAACCCCACCGGGTGGATGCACTGGGCGGGCAGGCGCACGCCGTCGCCCTGCGAGGACGCGCCGCGCACGCGCACCTGCTTGCAGTAGCGCAAGAGCCACAGCATCACCACGGAGCTGGCGGACATCTCGCCGTGGATGAACAGGCGCAGGCCCTGCGCGCGGAACACCTCGGCGCGCCCCTGCTCGGTCGTCTGGAAGTACAGCCGCAGCACCGGCGAGGTGAGCGACGAGCGGTCCAACAGCGCGTCCGTCAGTTGCACCGGCAGGAAGTCCACGTCCGCGGTGGTGCGGAACACGCAGGACGTCCCGTCGATGGGCTGCGAGGCCACCTCCGCCCCGGCCGGGACGTGCGCGCGCCCACGCTGCGCGCGCAGGTGCGGCGAGAACTCGACGATGGAGGAGGCGGGCAGGGGCCGCAGGTAGTGCGGCAGCAAGAGCTCCGTCAGCCCGTGCACCAGCTCCGGGACGTCATCGTCCACGCGCTCGCGGATGCGGGCGGTGAGGAAGGCGAACCCCTCCAGCAGGCGCTCCACGTCCGGGTCCGCGCCGCGCTCCACCAGCAGGCCCGCGACGGACGGGTTGGCCATGCCGAAGGCCCGCCCCATCTCGCGCAGATATGACAGCTCACTCAGGTAGTACTTGCTGAACATCCGCGCCCTCTCCCAGTCCCCACGGCATCCGCCGTCCTCACCACAGCTCCACCCGTCCACCCGGGCTCAGCTGCGAGTGGAAGCGGACCATTCCCTTGCGCTCCCGCGTGGCCAGCTGCGCGGTGATGTCGAAGCGCAGCGCCGTCGGGTCGTTCTCGTCCGGCACGTACGTCACCGTCACGTTCTTCAGCCGCGGCTCGAACTCCTGGATGGCCGTCCGGATGGACAGCGTCATCCGGGGAATGGCGGACGGGTAGCTGTGGATGATGTCGTTCAAGTCCAGGATGCCGTACTGCGGCGTCGCCACGGATTCACCCTTGCGCGTGTTCAACAGCGCGCGCAGGTGCTCCGCGATGGACTCCAAAACGTCGCCGGACGGAGCCAGCGCGCCATTGCCTTCCGCGATGCGAGACAGCAGTCCTCGGGAGCCCATGTTTCGTCGGCGTCACTTCGAGCCCCCGGCCCGGCCGCCCAGGACCACGGGGGGGCCCAGGCGACCGGTCGGGGACAGGACCTCAGCGCTGCTGATCCCAGGTGTCCTCGTGCGTCACGCCACCATTGGTGAAGGTCCAATTGATGGTGTGGAACACGAAGGTGATCTCCTCCATGGGCGGGTGGTTCGTGCTGGTGGGCACGAACGCATCCGGCACCGTCTGGTGGATGCTGGCGATACGCGCCTGCTTGATGGACACCGTGTAGAACTGCTCGGTGGTTCCATCACCCGTGGGGTTCGGCCGGAAGAACTTGAAGGTGCCCTCGATGACCTGGTTCTCGGCGAGGGCCTTCATGAGCAGCGGCGAGGACTTGTCGATCCGCTTGCGGATGACGAGCGGCTGATACTGACGGCGGCCCGTCGCCAGGCCGGAGCCCGCCTCGCGATTGGTCTTGACCTCCTGGTTATAAGAGACGCACTCGATGGAGCCCTCGCGGCCCAGGCTCTTCTGCGTGCTCTCGCCCTGGATGTCCTGCCCATTCGCCTTCAGGAACAAATGTACTGTTTCGGCCATTCGCGTGACCTCGTGCAGTGCGCGCGGTGGCGCGCGGTTTGAACCAGACTCACCGCGAGTCTGGGTGTGACAGAGCCCTTAGCCTAGATGGAGATACCGACGTGAAGAGACGGGCTCACTCCTTGTCCAACTTGCCAATCAAAGACAGCGTGAAGGACGCGCCCATGTACTTGAAGTGGGGGCGAACCTGGAGGCTGCACCGGTACCAGCCCGGCTGACCCTCCACGTCCTCGACGGTGATGCGCGCGGCGCGCAGCGGACGGCGCGAGCGCACCGCGGGCGCCGGGTCGTCCATGTCCGCGATGTACTGGCTGATCCAGTGGTTGAGCTCGCGCTCCAGATCAGACTTCTCCTTCCAGCTTCCAATCTGCTCGCGCTGGAGCACTTTGATGTAGTGCGCCAGGCGGGTCATGATGAACATGTACGGAAGCTGCGTGCCCAGGCGGTAGTTGGTCTCCGCCGACTTGCCCTCGGGCGTGTTGCCGAAGAACTTGGGCTTCTGCGCCGAGTTCGCGCTGAAGAACGCCGCGTTGTCCGCGTCCTTGCGGAACACCAGGCCGATGAGGCCCTCCTCGGACAGCTCGTACTCGCGCCGCTCGGTGAGCAGGACCTCGGTGGGAATCTTCGTCTGCAACTCCCCCATGGCCTCGTACTGGTGCAGGGGCAGGTTCTCCACCGCGCCGCCGGACTGCGGGCCGATGATGTTCGGGCTCCAGCGGAACTTGGCGAACGAGTCCGTCACGCGCGTGGCGAACGCCGTGGAGGCGTAGCCCCACAGGTACTTCTCGTGGGAGCCGACGACCTCCTCGCTGAAGTTGAAGGCCTTCACGGGAATCGTCTTCTCGCCGTACGGCAGGCGCAGCAGGAAGCGCGGCAGGCACAGGCCCACGTAGCGCGCGTCCTCGCTCTCGCGGAACGAGTGCCACCGGGCGTACTGCGGGCCCTCGAACAGGGACTTGAGGTCCTTGAGGTCCGGCAGCTTCGTGAAGCTCTCCTCGCCGAACATCTCCGGGCTGGCGTTGGCGATGAAGGGCGCGTGCGACATGGCCGCCACGGACGCGCACTTGCGCAAGAGCTCCATGTCCTGCGGGCCGGTGCCGAAGTCGTAGTTGCCGCACAGCAGGCCGTAGGGCTTGCCGCCGAAGACGCCGTATTCGTTCGAATAGGCAATCTTGTACATGCCGGACTTGACGACCTCGGGCGAGTCCTCGAAGTCCTTCTGCAGGTCTTCCTTGGAGAGGTTGAGCATCTCCACGCGGGTGTTCTCGCGGAAGTCCACCCGGTCCACGAGGAACTTCAGCGAGCGCCACGCCGACTCCAGCTTCTGGAACTCGGGGACGTGGAGGATTTCATTGACCTGCGAGCTCAGCCGCTTGTCGATCTCCGCGATCATCGCGTCGACGAGCGCCTTGTCCACCCGCTCCTCGGAGCGGTTGGGTGCCAGCATTTCCGTGATGAAGGCTTGCACGCCGCGGCGGGCGACGTCGTAGCCCTCGTCCTTCGGCTTGAGCTTGGCCTCGGAAAGAATCTCGTCGAGCAGGGATACGTCAGCGACGTTGCCCGTGGACTTCGAAAGTTGGGTCTCGGTTCCCATGGTGTTTTGAGTTCCCCCGCGAATGATTACTTGGACTCGGCTTCGGTCTTGAGGCCCAGCTCCTGGATCAACTTCTTGCGGCCTTCCTCGTCGTTCAGCAGGGTCTGCAGCTTCTTGCGGAACGCGGGCAGGTTGCCCAGGGGGCCCTTGAGCGCGTTGAGCGCCGAGCGCAGCTCCAGGAGCTTCTTCAGCTCGGGGACCTGGTTGACGATGCTCTCCGGCGCGAAGTCCGAGAGGTTCTTGAACTGGAGCGACACGTTCAGGGTCGCGCCCGCCTCGCTGGAGAGCTTGTCCGCCGCCGTGAGGCTGACCTTCAGATTCTGCTGGGCCATGACCTCGTTGAAGTTGGACTTGTCCACGTTGATGGGCGCGCGCTGCTCCACGGGCCGAGCATCCTGCTGGCCGGTGAAGTCACCCATCATCAGGACCTTCAGGGGCAGTTCCACCTGCTCCTGAGCGTTCCCCGTGGCGGGCTTGTAGATGATGTTGACGCGCTCGGTTGGGGCGACAGAACTCTCTTTGCTCATCTGCGGCTTTCTCCTTGGGTGTATCGGTAAAGACGCGGGCGTCGCATGGAGGGGGAGCTTCGCCGCGGGACCATCGGGTTGCTTCTACTGACGCACGCGCAGTGCAGCGGTGGGGTCCAGCTGCGAAAGGCGACGATAGCGGTTTCGAACTTTGACTGACAACCAAGCCCCCTCGACATCCGTCTGTGTTGCAGTGTGAGTGGACAGCCAGCCTTCAAGGCACGCCGCGGCGAGCGCGGGTTCCCACGCATCCAGGGAGTGTGAGCTGACTTCAGCGTCCAACGCTTCGAACAAGGCGCGGGCGAGCGGCAACAATCCCGCGTTCGCGGCCTGTCTCGCCAGGGCCAGGCGCGCCGCGAAGCGCTCACGACCCGTGAGGGTGGAGGCCACGGTGGCTTGAAGTCTCGCAATGGCATCCGCGAGCTGACCTGAGTCCGCGAGCGCGCGCGCCTCGTCCTCCAGGGCCTGTGTGTTACCGCTGCCTGACATTGCCAGGGGCGCCGCGGGCGGCAGCGTCAGCGCCACCGGTGCCCGCGGTGCTGGGGCCGGGGCGCTGGAGCGCAGCACCTCCGTGCGCAGCCACGCGTGGGTGGCCTCGTCCGTCAGCGGCGAGCCATCCGAGGCGAGCAGCGTCTCCGCCCCGGGAAGGCGACGCAGCAGGATGCCCAGCTCCATCACGGTGGTGTGACGGGCCGCCGCATGCGACGCGCCGAGTCCTGTCAGGGCCTCCACGGTGAACCGGTGCAGCGTGAGCGCGAAGCGGTGCTGCTGCAGCGCGGACTCGGCCTCGTCCAGCACCTCGCTCCAGCGCGCGTGGCTGGCCATGGTCTCCAGCCGTGTCGTCAACGCGGCGGGCAAGGGCGCCAGGACGGTGTTCCCCTGGGCGTTCGCAGTCGGAAGCGCGGACAGGTGGAGCCACAGCCCCATGCGCTGGAGCCGGTATGCGAGCGGATCCGCCGAACTCGCGCGCCGCAGCGTCGTGGCGGCCCCGAGCAGCGCGGCGCCCACGTTGCGCAGGAAGTCCGTGGCGCCCTCGGCCGTGACGGGCGGCTGGCTCGGCGGCGCGGGCAGCTCCACCCGCGTCGGCGTCGGCGTCGCGACGGGCGCGGGCGCGGGCGCGGCGGGCGAAGGTGCGGGGGGCGAGGCCATCGCCGCGGGCGCCTCGGGGGTGGGGGCCCGGGCGGGAGGTGCCTCTTGGGGCAGGCCCGCGCGCAGCCGCGCGATGGCGTCATTCAGCGTGCCGAACGTGGGCGCCTGGTCCGCGAAGCGCTGGCGCGACACCTCGGCGAGCTTGCGCGCGGACTGCGCGAGGGACTCCAGGCTCGCCGCGTCCACCTGCGCGGCGGGCAGGGCCGGGAGCATCCGCGCGAGTCGGTCCACCAGCCACGTCACCGCGTTGGCCCGGCCCTTGAGTCGCTTCAGCTCGGGGAAGAGGTCCGCCCAGTAGCGCTCGCTCAGCTCGCTCAGCAGGCTCAAGCCCACGGCGGCGCCGGACAGGCCCTGTGTGGAGAAGAGGCCGTAGCCCAGGTACGCCGCGAGCCACAGGTCCTTGGTGGTGTGCTGGAGCAGGCCGCTGGCGCCCACCACGACATCGTCCCAGCGCACCGGCTCGCCCGCGGGAGACTCCAGCCGCGCCACCTCGGCCGCCACCGCCTCGTAGGCGGGGTCGTGCTTGGCCGGCACGCCCGCGGGAGCGCCACCCTGGATGGGCTCCACCCAGGGGCGGACTCGCGCTCGCAGTTCTTCGAGGGTGACGGCGGTGGACATGGTGCGGTTCTCAGCGCGCGAGTGCGCGCAGGAGGTGTTCGAGCGAGGTGGTGGGTGAGTCGATGACTTGTCGCTGCGTGGCGGAGAGCGCGGCGCGGGCCTGGGCGAGCGCGGCGGGGCGCTCGGTGCGCAGGGGCCACACCTGCGCGCCAGGGCGCGAGGGCTGGGCCAGGTGGAGGAAGTAGGACGGCGTGGCCGCGCCCAGACACAGGAGCAGGCGAGGCGCGTCACCCTCGGACCAGAAGAAGGCGGGAGGCAGCGTGTTCCACTTCAGCAGGCGCGTGGCCAGCTCCAGCCACGGCACGGGCCCCACCTTCGCGGACAAGGGGCAGTCCAGCCCCACGGTGGCGGCGGACTGCTCGCGGCCTCGCTCACCGGCGCACGCGGTGAGGAAGGTGTGCAGCGCGTAGTAGCGGCCGCCATCGGGCGTGCCCTCGACGATGGGGCTGAGCAGCTCCGCGGGGCCGTGGCCCGTCAGCGCGCCCACGCGCAGTCGCTCCGCGGTCCCCAGGTCTCCGGGGCCGGGCAGGGGCAGCGCGGTGGCGTGCTCCAAGAGCGGCGTCACTTCCATCTCGGCCGCGCGCTCGACCAGCGCGGTGGCCGCCTGGAAGAAGGGCCGGAAGCCCTCCGGCACGAGCGCGCCGCGGCCCGCGACGACATTGCTGGGCACCTCGGCGAACACGGCGAGCGGGAAGTCTCGGCCCACGCTGTCGCGGCTGGGCGCCATCAAGCCCACGAGCACCTGCTTCGCGCCGGGGAGCGTGAAGACGAAGCGCACGGGCTGGGAGGGCAAGGCCACCCGCGCCCGCCGCGCACGCTCCACGCCTTCCTCCAGCCACCCATGCAGGCGCAGCGCGAGGGGCGTGGCCGCGTGCAGGCGGATGAACTCCGCCTGACGGGGCGTCTTGCCCAACAGCCCGATGCGCGACGAGGACTCCGCCATCAGGGTGACCCATCAGCGGACAGCAGCTCGCCGCCACAGCCGGACTTGTTGCGCGAGATTCCGCGCGGCGGCTGTAGGCCGGGGTCGCGGAAGATGGCGAGCAGCTTGGACGTGTTGCCAGCCAGGCCGAAGAACGGGTTCGCGGTGCGCTCCGGCCGGAAGTCGATGGCGAGCAGCGCGCCGTTCATCTCCTCCACCTCCCACGTGGCGGTGAAGTAGCGGCCGTCCGCGCTCGGCTCGATTCGCTTCACGCGCTCGAGCAGGCGGAAGAGGCCCCACTCACCCGGCTCGTCGATGTCCGCCGTGGCGCCCCCCGCGTTCTCCACGTGGATGTGCGCGCCCAGCTTCCCCGCCTGCCCGGGCCAGATCATCTGCTTCCACTGCGTATCCGGGCCGTTGCGGTACATCTCGTCCGTACCGTCCAGCGTGAGGGTGATGGAGGAGATCTCCGACGCGGACGTGTCCGCGGACGTTCCCGCGCGGACGCGCACCTGGAAGCGCACGAGCGGATCCACCGTGTCCCCGCCGGGGAACAGCGTGGTGGCCAGCGCGCCGCTCTTCTCCAGGAAGTTGAGCAGGTCCGGCCGGTACATGTTCGTGCCCGAGCTGGTGAACTCCCACTTGCGGCCCGTCTGGACCACGTCCTCCAGGAGCTGCTCCTTGACGAACTTGCGCACGGTGCCGCCCTCGGGGCGCAGGTACTCGGCCACCTCGGGCAGCGGCGCGTCCTTCTGCGAGCTCTTCACGAAGGGATAGCGGTTGAGGAACGACTGCGCGAAGGGCGCGACGATCTGCTCGCACCACAGCTTGCTCTTGCCCTCGGCCACGCCGCGGAAGACGACGCTGCGCATCTCCTGGAACGGCGGCAAGAGGAGCCGCTCGAAGATGGCGGTGTTGCCCTCCTGCTTGCGCACGAGCAGCTCCACCGTGTCGCGCGTGGACTTGATCTTGTCGAGCAGCTTGCCGGCCTCGGAGGGCTTGTCCTTCACCTCCAGGAGCGTGAGCTGCACGAGCGCGAGCTGGTCCTGATAGAAGTCCAGCGGGGTGAGCTTCTCCTGCTGGTCCTCGGTGGGCGACGCCTCGGTGGTGAAGCGGACGATGGACGCGAACTCCCGCTCCACGTCGCGCGCCGTCTTCTCCTTCTCCCCCGAGGGCGAGTCCGGATCGACGAGCTCCCGGCGCGCCTCCACCTTCTCCTCGCCCTTCTTGAACAGCCCCGCCAGCGCCTTGCCCACGCCGCTGCTGCTGGCCGCCGCGGGCACCTCGCGCTTCTCCAGCTGCGCGTTGTAGGTGACGGAGCGGAACAGCCGGCCATACGGCGGCGGCTTGCCGCGCGTGAGGTTGGCCAGCAGCTCCTCGGTCTGCGACAGGTCCTCGGGGGACTGCACGCGGATGGCGTTGAGGAAGTCGGTCCACTCCTGGATGTACGCCTCGAAGTAGCGCGTGCGCAGCTCGCGCCGCGACTGCTCCTCGTTCAGCTTGTCGTCGCGATCCAACACCCAGGCCTGCCGGTCGCGGAACGCGCTGTCCAGCCGCTGGCGCACCACCTGCTCGTAGGCGTTGCGCGTGAAGGCGCCGCGCACGCGCTTGTCCGCGTGCATCTGCGGCATGGCGCCCACCAGCTGCTCCAGCGTCACGTCCGGGTACTCGTTGCTCACGTTGGCCACGAGCTGCGCCAGCTCCAGCCGCACCAGGGGCACGTTGTTGAGCGAGCGCCGCGCGCCGCGCACCACGTTGGTGTTGCGCCGGAACGCCATGCCCGTGTCGCCCGCGAGCATCTGGATGTACGTGGCCGCGTGCTTGGTGACGGCCTCCATGTTCGCGTCGCCGCGCACGTTCTTCCAGTGGCTGACAATCTGCCGCACCAGCCACTCCTGCTGCTGCTCATCCAGCTCGGGCTCGCGCTGGTCGCGCGGCTGGGTGACGAGCAGGTACAGCTTCAG
The DNA here is from genome assembly GCA_016458225.1 of Myxococcaceae bacterium JPH2. Taxonomy (NCBI): domain Bacteria; kingdom Pseudomonadati; phylum Myxococcota; class Myxococcia; order Myxococcales; family Myxococcaceae; species Myxococcaceae bacterium JPH2. Next base: position 19,715 of record JAEMGR010000030.1, read on the forward strand.
GTCCTCGAAGTACTGGCGGTACTCCTCGAAGTGCTGGCGGTAGTCCGCCTCGCTCTTGATCTCCAGCAGGTTGGGGTTCTTGCCGAACAGGTCCAGGCCCTGCTCGATGCGCTCGAACTGCTGACCCAGCAGCACCCGCCGGAGCGCCGTGTTGTAGAAGGACTGCGCGGGCGCCAGCAGCCGCTCGCCCTGATACATGCCGAAGCGCATGTAGAAGGCCGCGCCGTGGTCCCGGTCCTCGGTGAGCCGCTGCAGCTCCTGACGCAGCGGCGTGAGGTCCTCCACGCGCTGGATGTCATCGCGCGGATCCAACGTCACGCGGGTGATGGCGTCCTTGACGTCGTTGGCCAGCGAGAGGTTCTGGAAATAGGAGAGGGTGGGCAAGAGCAGGAAGAAGACGGTGGCCGCGAAGGCCGCGCTCGCCAGGACGAGCCGCCGCCGCCGCACGCGCGCCTCCTCGAGCGAGCTGCGCACGGCCATCTTCTGGTCCAGGAACATCACCTTGGTGAAGACGTCCCAGAGGAAGTAGCTGCGGCCCTCCGTGGCGCCCTCCACCTGGGGCTTGCCGTTGGTGCTTCCGAACAGGTCCGCCGCCGTGGGGGACACCTTCTCCACCGCGCGCAGGTCCTGCGTGCCGCTCGTGAAGTACAGGCCGCGGAACACCGGCGTGTCCTGGAACACGTTCTCCAGGAACAGCGGCTGGAGCATCTCCGTGAGGTTCTTGCGGAGCGAGTCGAAGCGCTGCGGGAACTGGTAGATGCGCTCGCGCGTCTCCAGCCGTCGCTCCTGGCCCAGCCGCCGCAGGGCGCGCTGCTCCACCACGTTGAGCATCTCGTCGAAGCGCTCGCGGAACAGGTCCGTGCTCGCCTCGGCGCGCTGCTCCATGGGGACGGTGAAGCCCCAGATTTGTCCGCGCTCCACGCGCGACAGGTCCGAGAACATCTCCACGAAGCCGGGCAACAGGTCGCACTTGGTGACGACCACGTACACGGGCACCAGCATCTTCAGCCGCGTGGTGATTTCATCCAGGCGCTCGCGGATGGTCTGGCCCATCTCGCCCACCGCCTGTGGATCCGCGCCCATCAGCTCGCTGACGCTGATGGCCACGATGAGGCCGTTGATGGGGCGGCTGGGGCGGTGGTTGGACACCGTGTCCAGGAAGGCGAGCCACTCGGGGCGATCCTCCTCGCCCGAGGTGTAGCGGCCGGCCGTGTCGAGGATGACGGCCTCGTTGGTGAGCCACCAGTCGCAGTTGCGCGTGCCGCCCACGCCCCGGATGCCGCCGCCGCGCGCGGACAGGTAGGGGAACTTCAGGCCCGAGTTGCGCAGCGCCGTCGTCTTGCCCGCGCCCGGCGGTCCGATGATGAGGTACCAGGGCAGCACGGCGAGCGCGTCCTTGCCACCGCGCGCCAGCTTGGAGGCCTTGAGCGCCTCCACCGCCTTGGTGAACTCGCCCTGCATCGCCTTGATTTCGGGCTGCAGGTCCGGCCGCACCGTCTTGGCCTGTTCCTCGGCCTGCTCGGCGAGCGCGTCCTCCAGCTTGGCGGCGGCCCGGCGCGAGCGGATGCGCTTGATGAGCAGCATCACCCCGGCCACCAGCGCCGTGAGCACCGCGGCGGCGATCGCCACCAGCTGCCAGGGGACGCCCAGCTGGGTGACGGCCGCCCACGACACGCCGGCCAGTCCCATCAGATACAGGAGGAAGGGCATCACTTGCCGCCCCCCGTGTTCTTGGCCATGTGGACCTCGATGTCCTTGAGCAGGGTGGACACCTTGTTGTTCAGCGTCAGGACGAGCCCGCCGTACAGCAGCAGCGCCAGCGCCAGCGCGCCCGCGGACAGCGTCATCACCGAGGCCTTCTTCTTCTGGGACAGCAGCGTCTCGGTGGGCCGGTCACCGTGCGGTGACAGCACGTCGAAGTCGAAGGGCTTGGCGCGCTCCAGGTCCTTCTGCACCGTGTCGATGAGCGTCATCAGCTCCAGCTCGCCGCCGCGGATGCGGTAGCGGCCCTGGAAGCCGAAGAGCATGCAGAGGTAGTAGACCTGGAGGACCTCGGCGCGGTGCGGATCCTTCCGGATGGTGTTGAGCCGGTTGAAGAAGCCGTCGCCCGCGATGTTCTCGTTGAAGTAGTGGAGCTGCAGCGGGTTGGTCATCCAGAACTGGCGGTACTCCTCGGGCCGGTTGAGGACGACCTCGTCGATGAGCGCCACCACGCCGTAGGCCATGTCCTGCGCGTCCTGGTGACTGAAGCCCAGCACGGCGGCGCGCCGGAGCATCTCGTCCACCACGCCTCGCAGCCGGTGATGCAGCGTCTCCGGCGGCGGGACGGCGGTCGCGTCCGAGTTGCGCAGCTGGATGGCGGCGTCGAGGCAATCCTTGGTCGCTTCGGTCACTCGATCCATGGTCGGAGGCCCTGCGCTAGCGGTTGGCGGTGGGGACCGCGAGCAGCTCCACGGTCGTGCGGCTCGCGTCGAACGGGTGGGGCAGGTAGAGCGCGAGGTTCCGGTCGCGCATCACGTTCTTCCAGTACGTGTCCTGCAGGGAGAGGCTGAAGTAGACGACGCCCGGCTGCACCGGCACCTCGGGCGGCGGGCGGTACGTCACCGCCAGCGGCACGCCCGGCGCGGCGGCGCGCACCAGGTTGCGGATGTCGTCCCAGCTGGCGACCTTGGACAGCTTGGGGAGCTGCTCGGCGACCAGCTTCTCGGACAGCTCGCTGCGCACCGACAGGATGAACTGGCCGCAGCGCTCCAGCCGCTCGTCCTCCAGCTTGCCGCGGAACATGCCGTCCGAGCCGGCCTCCATCCCCACCGTGAGGCACTGCTCCAGGGCCACCGAGCGCATGAGGTCCGCGATGCGCCGGAACAGCTCCTCGAACGTGGTGCGCAGGTTGGTGAACTGGAAGGCGGGCAGGGTGCTGGGGTCCGCCACCGACGAGAACGTGCACAGCTGGCCCGCGCACTGCGACAGGGCCAGGTACAAGTCCCGCGGGCGCAGGTTGCCCGCGTCGAGCGTGTGCTGCAGCAGCGGGATGGCGCCGTTGAGCGCGTTGAGTTCCAGGAACAGCGTCACGTCCGAGGGCGTGAACTCCAGCGCGGAGGCGTCGCGGTGGCGCCGGCGCGAAGACAGCTGCCGCTGCTTGGACACCATCAGCCGCAAGAGCGTGCGCACCTCGTTCATGATGTACGGCGAGGCATCCACCCGCAGGCACGGGGGGATGTACGCGTCCACCAGCACCAGCGTGCCGGACTTGTCGCGCGTGAGCTCGGCGACCTTGACGGTGTCGAAGTCGTCGCGCGACTCGGTGCCGAACAAGAGCCGCACGTTGCGCTGGCCGAACGACACCTGCGCGATGGACGTGGACGCGGTCAGGTCGCTGATGGGGCGCGCGCTCGGCGAGTAGCGCGGGCTGCCGCCAATCTTGTCGCCCGCGCCGTAGCTCTCCACGCCACTGCGCTCGCGCGGCACGCCCAGGTAGACCTCCAGCGTGCGCTGCGCCGGCGGGAAGTAGCCGTCGGCGGGCCGGGCCGGAGGTGCCTCGGCGTCCCCGGACTCGAAGGACACCGGCAGCCCATCCGGCAGCACGCCCACGAAGCGCGCGAGCTGGAACGTGCCCGCGCGCAGCGCCTCCATGTCCACCTCCATCCCCACCACGCCCCAGGGATACGGCTCCAGCGCCCCGAGCCGCATCTCCAGGAGCAGCTCGTGGTACAGGTCCTGCTGCTGGAGGTGGTGAGGGCTCATGAACATGCCCTCGGACCACACGACGCGCTGCACGGACTTCATGCACCTCTCCGGGGCGACGGCTCGTCGCCAGCTTGGGGGTTGTGCCGCGGTTCCGGGCCCTGCGAGACGGGCCGGAGCATCAGGTCAATCTGGTAGCCCTGCAGCCGGTAGCGGAACACCTCGTCTCCGCTCTTGGGCTCGGACTGCTGTCCCGCGGGGCGCTCCACGCACTGGTCGGCTTCCACCGGCGGCAGCACCGCCACCGTGCGCCACGCGTAGCCGAGCGGCTGCCGGAACTGCGCCATGGCCAGCACGAAGTGCGCCTTGGGATCACGCTGCACCCAGCGCTTCATCGGCTTGCCTGGGGCGACGACCAGCTCGGCCACCTGGAGCAAGTCATCCTTCAGGAACTCCTCGGGCCGGCCCCACAAATCCTTGAAGCCCGCGCGCTCCAGCCGGACGCTGTCCTTGAGCTGGACAATCTGCACCACGGTGGGCATCGAGCGCCCGCGTTGATCGGGATTGAGCTGCTCGGAGGGATCCACCACCACCTGGAAGGGCGGCGGTGTTTCACACGGCCCGGCCACCCGCTTGATACATCCCGTGGCACAGGTGAAGACAATCACGGCGACCGTGAGCAGGGGGCGGGTCCAGGAATGTCTCACGCCGGCCCCGAGGCTGGAGTGCTCCTGCGCCAACTTCCGCGTCCATTGCACGTGCGCTGATCCCCCCCGCGGGAATGTCCCGCATGCTTTTGCGCGGGACGTAAACTGCCAGACACAATGAAATGATTCAACCCACCCCAGGGTGTCTGCTTTTACCCGCCCTCAGTTCTCGCTGATCTTCGAGCCCTTGATGATGACGTCGCCGTCGGCGGTGAACTCGAACTTGGCGCCCGAGATGACGACGTCGCCGTTCTTCTTGACCTGGATGGTGGCCTTGCCGACCTTGAGGGTGAACTGGTCCTCGGCCACGAGCGCGATTTCCTTGGCGGACACCGCGTATGCGTCCTTGGCGGCGTGGTTGAGCTTTCCACCCACGCTCAAGAGCAAGTCCTTCTCCACTTTGAGTGTGCGAGTCTTCGCCACCTCTTCGGAGAGGTCGCCGCCGACCTGGAGGGTCCGGGAGCCCTTGACGATCTCCGACTTCTTGGCGCCCACCATCTCCACCTTGGCGCCGCCGACCTGCTCGGACTTGAGGCCGCCCACCAGCTCGTTGAAGGCCGCGCCCACCGTCACGGCCAGCGCGCCGCCCACGTTGAGCATCTTCCCCAGGCCCACGTTCTCCGCCGAGGCGAGCGCTACGGAGACGGCCTGGTTGCTGCTCACGCTGATGGATTGATCGCCGGTGACCGACTCCGTGTGGTTGCCCACCACGGTGGTGGAGCGGTTGCCGGTGACCTCCAGGGACTGGTTGCCGGAGATGGTGGAGTCGTCGTTCTTCTTCACCACCAGGGCCTGGTTGCCCTCGATGACGCGGCTGCGGTCCTTCTTCACGAGCAGCGACTCGTTGCCGCCGACGAGCTGGTCCTTGTCGTTCTCGACGACGATGTTGAAGTCCTTCTGCGCGTGCAGGTAGACGAGCTCCGAGCCCGCCGCGTCCTCGAAGCGCAGCTCGTTGGATCCGTCGCCGCCGGGGCTGGAGCTGGAGCGCAGCGTGCTCTGCGTCTTCTCGCCGGGCAGGTCCACCGGGGTGGGGTTCTGGCCGTTGTAGACGCTGCCCGTGACGATGGGCCGGTCCGGGTCGCCCTCCAGGAACTCCACCACCACTTCATGCCCGATGCGCGGCAGGTACAGCGCGCCCCAGCTGGGGCCGGCCCAGGACTGGCTCACGCGAATCCAGCAGGAGCTCTTGTCGTCCTGCGTGCCCTCGCGGTCCCAGTGGAACTGGACCTTGATGCGGCCGTACTCGTCGGTGTGGATCTCCTCGCCCGCGGGGCCCACCACGATGGCCGTCTGCGCGCCGGGGATGACGGGGCGAGGCGTCACGCGCGGCGGACGGAAGGGCACGCTGGCGGGCTGGAGGACGAACTCGTTGCGGTACGACTCCTGCTGGCGCGTGGAGGACTGCTCGAACAGCAGGCCCTCGGACTGGTGCCCCACGTGCCGCACGGACACCGGCAGGTACTGGATGTTGAGGCGGCTGTCGGGATGGTCGGAGACCTCGAAGAGGTGGCCCGCGCAGATGCGGCGCGAGTAGCTGACGCCCGTCATGGTCTCCACGCGGGCCCGCAGCTCCTCCATGCGCACCTTGGCGAGCGACTTGCCCGCGCCCGTCGCGTCGTAGCGGCCCGGGTAGTCGTAGATCTCCAGCGCGGCCTCGCCGCCCTCGGCGCTCTGGGTGACCGCCAGGCTCTGCGTGGGCTTCGTGAAGTTGAAGTCGCGCAGCATGACGGCGCCCGGCTGCACCTCCGTGCGCGCCACCAGCTCGTGGATGTACTCGTGCGCCGCGACCATCTTCGAGCGCTCGCGGAAGAGAACCTTGGGCTCGCCCTGCATGTCCGGGTTGGCGGAGACGCCATCGCCGAGGATCATCTTGTGGGCGTCCTCGGTGTGCGTGAAGAAGTAGGAGATGCCTTCCTCCTCGAGGAGCCGCGACACGAAGTCGAGATCCGACTCGCGGTACTGCACGCAGTACTCCCGCTTCACGTACGTCCCCGTGAGCGACAGCTCGTGCTCCACCTTTCCCTCGTCCAGGACCTTGTGGACGATCTGCGGGACGGTGAGGTTCTGGAAGATGCGGCTCTTGCGCGTGTGCTTGAGCGTCCAGAGCTTGGGCACGACGGTGGCGCGGTAGCGGCGGCGCTCGGGGCCGCTGCCCTCATCCCAGCGCGTCACGCGGGCGATGATGCCCTGGAAGTAGCGCGCGCCGTCGCCGAGTAGGACGGTGAGTAGGGCGTCCTTGCCGAGCAAGGCCTTCTCATCCACCTCCACCTCTGGCTTCACGGCCAGCGCGACCTCGACAGAGTAGGGCTGAGAGAGGGTTTCCTCCGCCTCGAAGCCCAGCACGGCCAGTTCGTCCGCGGAGAGGGGGCCGGCTTGAAACTCGAACTCGGCCTGATTGGCGAGCAACGCGGCGTTCGCGATCATTCGAGATCCCCCAGGACGTGAGCGCCAGGTCCGAGATGGACCGCAGGCTCGACACGCCTTCAAAGCATGCCGTGAAAGTGTGTCGCAAGGGGGGCTGACAACAATTGACGCACGCTCCCGTGGCCGCCATCTCAAACGCCGGGTCCGTGACAACGGAAGGGCGGGTCGCGTTAGAGTCCGTCTCGTAGGGGGGCGGCCTGTGGCACTCGGGCGTGTCCAGAGCACCCAAGGCCAATGTTCCATCTGGGAGAACCATGAGACTCCGCACGTCCCTGCGCCGCGCCGCCGCGCTGGCGCTTGCGCTGACCTCGACGGCCGCGCTGGCTCAGATTTCGTCGACCCTGCGCACGTTCGAGCTGGAGCGACTGGACTTGAATCCGGGCGCGGAAGGCTCACTTTTGCTGGGATTGGGTGAGCTGATGCCACCCGGCACGTTCCGGGGCTCGGTGGTCGCGCACTACGCCCACTCCCCGCTCCAACTCGAGCAGGATGGGCAGACGTTCACGATTGTCAGTGGACGCGCCACGTTGCATGTCGCGGCGGCCTACGCCCCCACGCGTTGGCTCCAGGTGGGGCTGCAGTTGCCCCTGGTGGCCTTCCAGATGACCGGAAGCCAGGCGGACTCCGGGTTCGAGCAGCCTTCACATGTGGGGCTCGGGACGCCCGGCGTGTCGCTGCGCGTGGGATTGCTCACGCAGGACGACGCGGGCGGCGTGGACGTGGCGGCGGAGCTGGGGGCGGGCTTGCCAGTGGGCAGTGAGGCGGTGCTCGCGAGGGACCCCGGCGGCTGGCGGCTGTCTCCCCGGCTGATGGTGGGCCGTCACTTCGGCTTCATCCGCGCGGGGTTGGAGGTGGGCTTCCTGCAGCGGCCGAGCATCGCCATCACCCGGCAACTCGGTGCCTCGGAGGATCAGCTCGGCAACGAGCTGCGGGTGGGGGCCGCGCTGTCGACCACGGGGCGCCGCCTGCGGTGGGAGCTGAACGTGCGCGGCATGGTGCCGCTGACGAAGCAGCCGGGCGCGGCGGAGCTGCTCCCGGGCTTCCGCTACCTCGTCAATCCCTCGTTCGAGCTGTTCGGGTTGGCGGGCATGGGCGTGGGGTCAGCGCCGGGCACGCCGCTGTTCCGGCTGATGATGGGGGGAGCTTTCGGCGGCGTGACGCCTCGGCGCGGGCCGGGCGAGTCCTCGGTGAACTGCGAGCCGGGGCTCGTGCACACGCTGGAGGAGTGCCCCGAGATGGACGAGGACGGGGACGGCGTGCGCAACGGCGTGGACCGCTGCCCCACCGAGCCCGGCAGTGTCGAGCGCAAGGGCTGCTCGGCCAAGGACACGGACGGCGACGGCATCGAGGACATGCTGGATGCGTGTCCGGTGGAGCCGGGGCCCGCGGCGCGTCAGGGCTGCCCGGTGCAGGACCAGGACAAGGACGAGGTGCCCGACGAAGTGGACAGCTGCCCGACGGCGCCAGGGCCGGCGGACAACCGAGGCTGCCCCGTGCGGGACACGGACAAGGACGGCATCGACAACGACAAGGACGCGTGCCCCAACGAGGCCGGTCCTCCCGAGCGCGATGGCTGCCCGGAGTCGGACACGGACAAGGACGGCGTGCCGAACCGCGCGGACAGCTGCGCCAACGAGGCGGGCACGGTGGAGAACCTCGGGTGCCCGCAGCACGTGCAGCCGCTGGTGGAGCTGAAGCGGGACCGGCTCGTGTTGCAGGGCAAGGTGTTCTTCGACGCGGCCGGGGTGCGCATCCAGTCGCGCTCGTTCGAGCTGTTGGACTGGGTGGCGCGCGTCATCCTGGAGCACCCGGAGATGCCGCTCGTCGTGGTGGGCGGCCACACCGACGACCGAGGCTTCCCCGACGCGAACCGCCGGATGTCGCAGGGGCGCGCGGAGGCGGTGCGGCAGTACCTCATCCAGAAGAAGGTCCCAGCTGAGCGTTTGCAGTCGCAGGGCTACGGGCAGGACCGCCCCATCGACAGCAACGCGACGTCCATTGGCCGGGAGAACAACCGGCGCGTGGACTTCGTCATCGTGGATCCGGAACTCGAGAAGGCGGGGGCCCCTCGGCCCTGAGCCGAGCCGGGTGCCAGGAGAGCAGAGACCATGAAAGTGTCGCTCATGAAGGCGCTGGTGCTGGGGCTCATCGTGCTCGCCCCCCTCGCGGCGCGGTCCGAGCTGGATACGTTCTTCTTGGGACGCCAGACGACGACGGATCACACGTACACGAATGGCGAGGCCGTCAATCGCTACGCGTGGCTGACCGCGAATGCGAACAGCGGGACTTCGGCGCTGGCCGTGACGTTCCGCACGGGGGATGAGTCATCCATCGCGGTGGGCGATCTCGTGATGGTGATCCAGACGGCGCAGTCGGGGCTCACGCCCGGGTCGGCCTCGCCGTTTGATTTGGATGCATCGACCTCGTCCGTGGGGAAGTGGGAGTTCGCGGTCGTCGCGTCGGTGTCCTCCTCGAGCATCGGCTTGACCAAGCCGCTGGTGAATTCCTACGTGTCACCGGGGGCCCAGGTTGTTCGCGTACCCGAGTGGAATGATGTGACGGTCCAGGCCTCCGCCACGATTTCTCCGCCCGCCTGGGATGGTCGCACGGGCGGCATCCTGGCCTTCCTCGCGACTGGCACCGTGACGCTGGCGGATAACGCGGCCATCGACGCGAGTGGAAAGGGCTTTCGCGGAGGGGTGTTCGTGTATCGCGGCGGCACCTCGCCAGTGAATGACGACAACACCAGCGGGGCGAATGCGTGCACCGCGAGCGCGAACGACAGTGCTGTGTGGGGAGCGCTCAAGGGAGAGGGGTTCGCCTACGACCGCTTCGGTGTGATCACCAGCTCAGCCATCAGTGGCGGGACGAATCCGCTAGGCGGGGCGAGCGTTGGCAACGCCGGAGGTGCGGGCTACTGCCTTCGAGGCGGAGGCGGCGGAGGCGGCAATGGGAACATCGGTGGAAGCGGAGGCAAGAATGGCGCGTCCACCGCGAGCTCGGGCGGAGGTGGCGGCGCGCAGATCACCTACACGGTGACGCAGCGCCTGACGCTCGGAGGCGGCGGTGGCTCAGGACATGTTGATGACACGGCCGCGACCTCTCAGGGCGGAGCGGGCGGTGGTCTCATCTACATTCGCGCCAACGCCATCGCGAAGTCAGGCACTGGCACGCACGAGATTCGCGCCAACGGTGCGAATGGCACTGCGGGGGGGGCGCATGCTGGCGGCGCAGGGGGTGGTGCGGGCGGAACGCTTTCCGTTCGCGTCGTGGGCACCCTGACCTGTGGCGATGTCGTGTTCAAAGCGACGGGTGGCAGTGGTGGAGGCAACGCCAGCGCGGTTGCCAGCGGCGGAGGTGGCGGAGGCGGGCGCATTCATCTCCAGGCTCCCAATGCGGCCACATGTGCCGCGGGCGATGTCCTTGTCACGGCCGGAGCCAAGGGCGGATCGAGTCCGAACACCTGGGATGGAACCGCGGGACAGCTGGGCACGACGAACGTTGTCAACGCAGGGTTGACGAACGCGCCCACCGTCGCGATTGACTTCCCGGCCGAGGGAGCCGCGCTCAACTCCACGACCGCGACGCAAGCGATCACGGGGCACTTCTCGTCGGGCGCCGGGTCGACGGTGGCCACGGTGGAGCTCTATTTGAACGGTGTCCTCCTGACGTCGCTCACCGTCCCGGCCGGCACGACGACCTTCTCCTATTCCGTTCCGTCGGGACTCGCCGAGTCCTCGCCGATTCACAGCCTGACAGCCACCTCCAAGATGGATGGGCTGGCCAACATGATGGCCCCGCCTCGAACGTTCACCGTGGATCGCACCGCGCCCACGGTGACGAGCCTGCTGGCGACGGCGAACAGTTCGCCCCTCTTGACCGGCGCGACGACACGTTTTGGCACCGTCCGGTTCATCGCTGCGGCGGACGACGTGGCGGCGTCGTTCTTGTGCAAGCTGGGCAGCGCGGGGCCGGTGTCTTGCACCATGCCTCACGATGAAACGGTGTCGACTGACGGCTCGTATCACTTCGAGGTGTTCGCACAGGATGCCGCTGGCAACGTGTCCGCGGCACCGAGGACCTTTGACTGGACGTTGGACACCGTGCCGCCGACGGCACCTGTCATCTCCTCACCCACGCATCAACAGATGGTGGGTGGTTCGGTTCCGGTGAGTGGCACGGTGGACGGACTGGGCCAGTCTGTGGACGTTTACGTGGATGGTAGTGCGACCGCGCAGGCTGCGACTGTGACGGGGATGACCTGGTCGGTCACCTTGACGCCGGTGTTCACCTCGAGCGGTGGTCACTTCATCCAGGCCGTGGCGCGGGACGCGGCGGGCAACGTCAGCCCCATGTCCATTCGAGTCTTCACGGTGGACGTCACACCCCCCGCGGCGCCCGTCATCCTCTCGCCTGCGATGAATGCGCGAGTCCCTACCCTGAAGCCGATGGTTCAGGTCTCCGCGGAGGTGGGCAGTGGGGTGACCGCAGCCATTCAATCGAGCCCCATCTCGGTAAACGTGGCTGCTGGCGCCGGGCCCGGACTCTGGAACTTGCAGCCCGCCGCGAACCTCACGGATGGAACGGCCTACACGATGGTGGTGACCGCGACGGATGCGTACGGCAACGCGAGCACCTCGAATGTCACATTTACGGTGGATGTCTCGCCGCCCGCCGCACCGACTGTGTCTCAGCCCGTGAACGGCGGCCCTCCGCTCACCTCCAACGTCGTCCACGTCACAGGAACGGCTGAAGCCGGCAGCACCGTGTCGTTCACGCTGGGGTCCTCGCCGCTGGGGACTGTCCTCGCCACGGGAGGGGCCTTCTCGTTCGACATCCCGGTGTCGCTCGCGGACGGGGCCTATCTGTTGAAAGTTCAGGCGACGGATGTGGCCGGGAACCTGAGCGCTGTCACGAACGTGAATTTCTCGATGGATACACAAACGCCCGCGCCTCCCGTGATTGCTCAGCCCACGCAGGGCAGCGCCGTGCCGAGCAAGACGCCATCGTTCTCCGGGACGGCGGAGGGAAACAGCTTCGTGTCGCTCGCGGTGACCGCGACGGGCGCCACCACGGGCGGGCCATATACTGCCTCGACGACCGCGGCTGCTGGGGGCGGTTGGACCATTTCGTCGCTCACCCCCGCGACGCCCTTGAGTGAGGGGGGTACGTATGTCGTGACGGCGACCGCGACGGATGCGGCGGGCCACGTGAGCGCCGTCTCTGCTTCGGTGGCTTTCCGTATCGATACTTTGTCTCCGGCAGCGCCCGTGATTGTCGAGCCCGCCAGCAACGCGTTCGTGAAGACCACGACGCCGCTCCTGCGCGGCACCGCGGAGCCGGGCGCCACGGTCAAGGCGACCTTCCCGGGGGCCATCGTCATCATGGCCCTCGCCAACAGCACGGGCGACTGGGCGCTGACCGCTCCGGCCTTGAGTCAGGGCGCGCTGACCGTGACGGTGATCGCGACGGATGCCGCCGCCCACGACAGCCCGGCGGCAACGGTCTCGTTCACGGTGGATACCCAGGCGCCCGCGGCGCCCGTCGTCTCCAGCCCCGCGAGCGGAGCGCTGCTCAATACGGGCAGCCCCACGTTCAGCGGCACCGCCGAAGCGGACGCCACCGTGGTCATCATGAAGGGGGGCACGGGGATCGGCACCGCGACGGTGAGTTCAGGGGGAGCGTGGACGTTCAATGCGCCTTTGTCCTTCGGTGAAGGCACGCAGACCCTCACGTTCCGCACGAAGGACCGTGCTGGAAACGAGAGCGCGGACAGCTCGCTGACTTTCCAGGTGGACACGGTGCCGCCGCCGCAGCCCATCGTCAGCTCGCCGTCGGGATATGTGACGGTCACCTCGCCCGTGATTCAGGGGACCGCGGAGGCGAACAGCACCGTGACGATCCGTCTGCGGCGCGTCAGCAACTCCACGGTGGTGGACAAGACGGGGACTGTGACGGCGGCGGCGAACGGGGCGTGGTCGGTCTCGTCGCTGACGCCCGCGGGCGCCCTGGATCAAGTCAGCTACACCGTCGAGGCCATCGCCCAGGATGGCGCTGGGAACACGAGCTTGTTGTCGAGCCTGCTGACCTTCACGGTGGACTCGATTCCTCCCGCGACGCCCGCCATCACCTACCCGGCGCTGAACGACACCGTGGGCACGGCGACGCCGACCCTCACGGGCACCGCGGATCCGAACATGGACGTGGTGCTGAAGTTGTTCGGACCGGCGCCGTCGACGGCCATGGCTCGCGAGTGGACGCTGCGCTCGAGCAACTCCGGAACGTGGAAGGTGGATGTGACGCAGGCCGAGGAACTCGCCACGGGCAAGTACACGGCCCGGGTTCACGCGGTGGATATCGCGACGAACCAGAGTCCTGAGTCCGCGGATCACACGTTCACGGTGGACATCGCGGTCCCGGATACGCTCTTCACGGACAAGCCCCTGGCGCTCACGAACCTGGCGCTCGCGACGTTTGCCTATGACTCATCGAAGCCGGGCGTCTCCTTCGAGTGCAGCCTGGATGGCGCGGCCTATGCGCCGTGCAATCCCTCGTACCCGGTGAATGACGGCTTGCACTCGTTGCAAGCGCGAGCGCGAGACACCCTGACCGGGCTGGTCGACCTCTCGCCGGCCGTGTGGTCCTGGACGGTGGACACGCATCCGCCCGTCACCACATTCGGTCTCACGCCGCCTCCGGTGACCAACGAGCTGGGGGCACACTTCACGTTCGCGGCCAACGAGTCGGGCGTCACGTATTCGTGCGAGCTGGATGGGACCGCCGTGGCGGACTGTGATGGCGACGTCTCGATCACGATCGTGCAGGCGAGCCCCGTGGTGACGCATGCCTTCACCGTGCACACGACGGATGCGGCGGGGAACATCGAGTTGCCCGCGGCCTCGCTGTCGTGGACCGTGAACCGTGCGCTGCCGGACACGACCATTCAGACGCAACCACTGAACCCCTCCAACTCCTCCAGCGCCGCGTTTGGCTTCGCCGCCGTGCCGCAGGACTCGGGGACGACCTTCGAGTGCAACCTGGACAACGCGGGGTACACGCGCTGCGATCCAACGGTGACGTTCTTCGGTCTGGCCCACGGCACGCACACGTTGGGAGTGCGCGCGCGGGACGGCCTCAACAACGCGGATCCGCAGCCCGCCATCTTCACCTGGGTGGTGGACCTGGTGGCTCCGGAGACGAGCTTCGCGACGAAGCCGGCGGCGCTGTCCGCGCAAGCGCTGTCTCGCTTCGAGTTCAGCTCGGAGCCGGGCGTGACCTTCGAGTGTCAGGCCTCGGCCGCGGCCTCGTTCGCCTCGCTCGCGGCGACGCCCGCGTTCGTGGTCTGCACCACGCCGTTCGAGGAGACGCTCCCGGATGGCACGTACACGTTGTCCGTCCGAGCGAAGGATCTCGCGGGCAACGTGGATGCGACCCCGGCCACGTTCACCTGGAAGGTGGACACGACGGCGCCGGCGGCACCGACGGTGGCGGCGGACGTTCGGGACCGGATGTTCCGGACCCTGACTCCTGAGCTGCGTGGGACGGCGGAGGATGGCAGCACGGTCTTCGTGTCGGTGGATGACGGCCCGGCTCAGGCCGCCACGCTGCTGGGCGGCGCCTGGAGCTTCACGCCGCCGTCGGCGCTGACGCAGGGCGCGCACGCGATGACGGTGCGGGCGGTGGATGCCGCGGGGAACGCGAGCCCGCTCTCGGACCAGGTGACGTTCACGGTGGACACGGTGGCGCCGACGACGACGATTGTCTCGGGGCCGGACGGGCGCATTCGGACGTCCTCGGTGCTCTTCGAGTTCGGCTCGAACGAGGAGGGCTCCACGTTCCAGTGCAGCTTTGACGGCGCGGACTTCGAAGCGTGCACCGGGTTCGCGAGGGAAGACCTCTCCGAGGGGACCTACACGCTGAAGGTGCGGGCGGTGGACCGGGCGGGCAACGAGGGGACGGTCGTGAGCCGTTCCTGGAAGGTGTACCTGGGCGGGGACATCCGGACGAAGGGCGGCGGCTTGAGCTGTGCGTCGGGAGGGGCGGGGGATGCATCCCTGCTCGGGGTGGCGCTGGGCGGGCTGGTGCTCCTGGCGGCTCGGCGGCGGCGCGGGGAGGGGACTCCCTGAGGAGGGCGCCGGGGTGGGGATGTCGGCCGTTCGCCGTTCGCGGAAAGCGTGCTTGATTCGGCGGGGGACTTCGGTTACTTGTGCCCCCGTTACATCGGCCTGCGGGATTAGCTCAGCTGGATAGAGCGTTGGCCTCCGGAGCCAAAGGCCAGAGGTTCGAATCCTCTATCCCGCGCTCCTCTAACCGCCCGGTCTTCCAAGCATCAAAGTTCGGAAGGCCGGGCGGACAGAGTGAGCCGGGATGAACGTGCCGGCCCCTTGCCGGTGAACCCCCCAGCACTTCAGTCGGTAGCCCAGGGCATCGCGGTAGCGCTCGCTGCCACTTCGATCCTCCTCGCTCGCCAGTAGCCGCCTCGGTCGCGGCTGCGAGATGGTGGACTTCGCGCTGCGCAGTGGCCCGTGTGCGCTGTGCTTGCTTGAGGCGGCGATGAGCGAAGGAGAGGGGAGCGTCCCCTGGTTCGGGTTCGCGCCGCCTGGGTGACGTGCACCGCTGCGTGCGAGCGGGGGCTCAGTCCGCGATGAGCCACATGATGATGTTCCCTGTGTTCGCCAGTGTCGCGAGCAGGAGTATTGCTCCCGCGACACCCAGCACCACGAGGACAGCCATCTGTAGGAAGTCGGCGCGCCGAAGCCTCGCGTGGGCCTCTCCGGCGACGTCCCCGAACCGCACGCTGTCCATGAGGGTAGTCCAGTGCTCGCCCTCGAGGACGAGGTCGCCTGGAGACAGCGTGCCGTCACGCAGCTCGCCTTCAATGCCCGGCGTAGAGATCGTCGACTCGGAGTCTACCGGGGCGGGCTTTGCCCCCCGGCGCTGTCGCACGAGAAAGGCGATGACAGGCAGGGCCACGAGCGCACCGAGGACTCGAGCTGGAGTGGCATCTCCGTACCGAACGGCCGCCTTCCTGTAGAGGAGCGCCAAGATGGCGAGGCAGAGGAACGCCGCGAGGCCGATGAGCCGGAGCTGAATCGCGCGCCCGTGGGTCATCATCGAGGGGGAGGAGGTCGGCGCACGTCTCCTCGCAATCCGTCGCACCCGATAGCGTGCTGCTCCCTTCTCCCCCATCTATTGCATCCTCACGTGAGCTGCCCTCGTTGCGTGCGATGTACCGCAGCTTCGCGCACGGAGCGAAATGGCTGGCACGACTGTCTTCAATCGCCTGTCCGTGTGACGGATGTCATCCACGCGCGCGTACTCGTTGTGTCTCGCGTTCGCACTCGCGGCCTGTCGAGCACCGGGATGGGTGTTGCGCCCAGGTGTGCGGTTGGAGGACTTGTGCCCCGGCTTCATCGTCCCCATGTGAAGGTGAAGTGCCGCCATGCTCTCGCAGAGTTGTTGCCCAGACGCTACGTGCGCTCCTGCGCTGGGCGTGCCGCCAACGTCACTTCATCGCCATGGAGGCTTCCAGTACGCTCGCTGCGCTGTTTGACCGCTTGGAGTGAAGAGTGACGATCTATCGAGTGGGGAAGGGCCCGTCGCAGAGTCCATCGACGTCCACGACGCGTCAGGCCCCAACCCAGGCCCCCTCCGCACCCCATCCATCGAAGACGCCTGAGGCGAGCCCCGCGAAGGGCGCACCGGACTGGCACACTGACAAGAAAGACACGAAGGCCGCGGCACCCCCCGACACCGCGATGCAGAAGCTGCTTCAAACCAAGGCGGATGCGGAGCAGCTCCACTCCCGACGCTCAACGCTCTGGACGGCCGTGAGGCCTCCGGCCGCGCTGGGCAGCAGCCATGCCTCACAGGAGCTTGCCAATGACCCCTTGTCACAGCTGCGACGCGCTGTCTTGAAATGCTGCGACGCTTGGGCAAAGGAGGTCCCTGGGGTTGAGTTCACGGGCTTCATCTTCCAGAACGAAATCCTCGACGACGAGCCCGAGGACTCAGACATCCGAGAAGGGGTCTGCAGTGGAATGACCAACGTCTGGATCAACGTCATGAATCAGGGGCTCGAACACGGAGCGCTCGATGCGGCCTCCGAAGGGTTCCACGAGTTCCTGAAGACCTCGATTGATCAGGTCAAAGATATACAGCGTGGTGACGCCGCTGAAGGACAGGACCTTCGGGAGCAAGGCGCCCAGTTGCAGGCAGCGCAGGCGGGCCGGATGCATTTGCTCAATACGCTCGTCAGCGCCTTGGAGGGATTCCAGACGAACGAGCAGACCAAGGCGGCCCTGAAGCACGGACAGCAAACAGAGACGGCTGGATTCCGGGACGTAGGGAATGGACGCAGGCTCCCCGAGGCGCTGGCCACCCCGTGGCCTTTGCGCAAGGAAGCCTTGCACCGGGCAAATATTCGCCGCGTGGTCCCAGAGGCCAATCGGACCTCGCGGGCCATCCAGCGTGGGAGCCAGCAACTGACTGAGCTGGAGAACGACACCAAGGCCTTTCAGGACGCACGGGGCTCGGGGCTGAACTCCTCCAACGTCTTGGACCGAACGCCGATTGCCCAGGGGCACGAAGCGCTGATGCAGCAGCTCAGCACCCCGTTGCGGGACGATGGGTTCTATCGCGTGTCGCTCTTCTCCAATTCGGGGGGCGGCCACGTGTTGGGCCTCGTGAAGTCGCCCCAGGGTTTCCGGCTGATGGACCCCAATACGGGTGAGTTCAAGGCGAAGGAGTCAGGGCAGCTCGATGCGCTGCTCGCCAAGCATCTGGAGGAGCTCTATCTCACGAATGATCCAGATGCCTCGTACCACGCCATGGACATCGTCCATTACGCCTTCCCCCCGGCTCAGCCGGCAGATACGGCCTCCCAGCACCATCAGTCCTGAATCCTCACGAGCAAGGCCAACCGTTTGATGGGCGCTTGAGCCAGGGCACGAGCGCTCGCGGCACTCATTCCGACGCTCGGATGCGCCCCCGCGCTTCCGAGCGTCCCCGGTGGTTCGTCGTGCCAGTCGCACCACGTGCACGACGACGGAGAGGTGCTCGACGTGCTGGGGCGTAAGCTCAGCCGCGAACCTCCGCATCGGCGGGCGGGCAGTGTCGCTTCATCTCCGCGACGAATGAGTCGGCGAGGGGGGAGCCACCGGCTTCGGCCGTTGCCACGGACCACTGGAGCCACAGCCCTCGCTCGATGCGCAGGCCGATGACGTCACCTCGCGCGAGGTCCGACTCGGCGAACCAGCGTGGGCACACGGTGACTCCCTGGTTGGCTCGGACCATCTCGACAGGGGCACCCGAGGAGAATGGCAGGGGCGTGACGCGTGCGAAGGTGAGTCCTTCCTGGGCCAGGGCGCGGCCCAGCGGGGTCTGTGGCGCGAAGCTGTCGAGTGAACCCCAGTAGGCCTCTTGTGCGAGCGCGCGCACGGTGACACGCCGACGGCTGGCGAGAGGGTGGGTGGCGCTGACGAGCGCGACGAGCTCGTCGCGAAACAGCGGCGTGAAGCGCAGGCGTGCCTCCGTACCGTGCTCTCCCACGACGACCGCGAGATCGACCGCGCCTTGTCTCAGGGCAACCAGTGGTGTGTGCCCTGCTTCTGGCACGATGGTCACCTCGGCGTTGGGGTGTGCTCTGGACCACCCTTGCAGAACCGAGGGCAGCCAGCGGTAGGACTGCATGCACTCGGTGGTGATTCGCAGCACGCCCGTGCGGCCCGCGAGGAGTTCACGTGTCTCCGCTTCGGTGCGCGCCAGTTCCCCGAGGATGGCTCGCGCGGAGCGGGTCAGCCGTTCGCCCGCGGGCGTGACGTGGAGGCGCCGCCATCGCCGCTCGAACAGTTGCCCGCCCAACTGGTCCTCGAGGTCGCGCAGTTGAAGGCTGAGCGCGGAGGCCGAGAGATGAAGGCGCGAGGCCGCGGCGTGGAGCGAGCCGTGCTCGTCGAGCGCAACGAGCAGGTGCAGGTGTCTGACGTCGAGCGACATGCATCAAGTCTGACTCAACATCTTGTTGTATACAACGCGCTCGACTCATCGGGTGGTCAATGAGATTGCTCTGGGCATGCGAACCACAGCCCTCTGGCTGCTGCTACTGACCAGCTGCGTGAAGGAGCCCCAGATGACGAGCGACACGCTTCTTGTACGAGAGACCATCGAGCGATTCCACGACGCGGTGAACCGGCGAGATACCGCCCGGTGTGCGGCGCTCTTCGCTGAACGTGGAGTCTGGGAGGTCTCGCCACCCTTCACGCATCGCTTCGAGGGCCGGGCGGCGATCGAACAGGGGATCACCGGGACCATTGGCGCCACGGTGTTCCTGATTCAGTCGACAGGCCCCATCGTCGTGGACCTCGTGGGTGAGAAGCGAGCGACGGCTCGGACCTCCATGCAGGAGTTCGGGCGTTTCGTTGACGGGGGTTCGATGCGCGTCGCCGGCACCTATCACGACGAACTCGAGAAGCAGGACGATGGGACGTGGCGCTTTGTTCATCGCCGCTTCGTGGTCAGCTACCACGACGATTCGCCGTTCCCTGGAGTTGCGCTCCATCCCTCCTCGAATCGGTGAGTTCGTGCGACTGGACGCCGCGCCGTCACCCTGAGTCGTCACGCCACAGCGCGTACACGAAGAAGGGGGCGTGCTCCGGGACGCGGCGAGCGGTCACGTCCCTGAAGGCAAGGGCGCTCCCAAATTCCTCGAAGAGGTGATGCCCGTTGAGCTGAGCGGCCCACGACGCTCGGAGCTGCGCGAGTTCGGATGGCCGATACCCGCAGTTCGACAGGCCGCTCGTGAGGCCCGCGTCGGCGACGTCGTATCCCAGCAGTGTCCAGTCCTCCGTCTTCGATGGAGGGATCAATCCCAGGGACTCGACCGGGGTGCGGTAGGCCACGTCCCCGAAGTCCATTCACCTCAAGGGTGCGTCTTCGTTTCGGTGAAGACCGGTTCGTTCCTTCGGATGCGCTCGAAGAGCTCGTCGTGGTCGATTTCTCCGAGGTCGATGTTCCAGAGGCCGGGTACCAGGAAGGTGGAGGCCTGTGATGTGGCCTCCTCATCGGATCGCCCGTTCTCGAAGCGGTGCTCCGTGCGGAATTCTCCGTAGCACGCGACCTCGTGATCATTCTCATCCAGGAAGCGCGTCTCCAAGTTGCCCGCCACGATGAGGCTCTCGTCGTTGTAGACGCCTTGGATGACGTCCCGGACCACCAGGTCGCCCAGGACCAGGAAGTTCCCCGACGTCCGCAGGCCGTGCGCGACACAGCGGCCCAGGACGACGATGGTCGAATCCGGTCCGCAGTCGTCCAGGAATCCATCGACCACCAGGTCTCCGAGCACGAGGAGGGGACAGGTGACGAGCAGTGAGCCAGGAGCCTTCGCGTTGCCCGTCACGACCGTCGCCTTGGAGAGCGCCGCCTCCAGCACGGCGTCCACGGGCTCGAGGACCTCGCGCATCACCACGGCGGCCAAGCCGACATGCGACACGGGCCCGGGGCACAGCGCCTTCGCGAGCGCGGCGGGCTGAAGGGGCGCGTCCTTGGGGAACGCCCTCCCGAGGGTCGTGACCAGGGGTGTCCCCTGATGGGAGAGCGCATCTCGGAGGGCACCGTCCAGTCGAGCGAGCGTGGCCTCCGCGCGCGACAGGAAGTCGTTCTTGGAAAGGAGCATGGGCGCATCTTATCCAGCGTGAACAGGCACGTGCCTTTTCGCGCGCACGCGCCCACGGCCGCTCTAGACTCACGCGCTGTCGCTCCTATCCCGAGGGATGTCGATGACAACGCCCGTCCTGCCAGGCCCCCTTGTCTCCGTTCGCTGGTTGGCGGATCACCTTCACCATCCTCGACTGGTGGTGCTGGATGCCAGCATCCAGCCGGTCGTGCGCGGCAGTCCGGCCCCGAGCCCCGAGGCGGAGGCGCGCATTCCTAGGGCGCGAGTCTTTGATTTCGACAAGAAGATCTGCGACCCGGACACGACGCTCCCCCACATGATGCCGCCGCCCGAACTCTTCGAGCGGGAGGTTCGTGCGCTGGGCGTGTCGAATGACAGCCTCCTCGTGGTCTATGACCGCGTGGGCGTCTATTCCAGCCCGCGTGCCTGGTGGATGTTCAAGGCCATGGGCCATGAGCAGGTGGCAGTGCTCGATGGCGGCCTTCCCGCATGGCTGGAGGCCGGCCATTCCACCCAGCCCCTTGTCGGTCCATCCGTCGAGCCCGGTCACTTCATCGCGCATCCTCGGCCGCAGTTGTTCTGTGATGCCGAACAGGTCGCGGCCGCGCTGGAGGACAAGACCTTCGCGGTGCTGGACGCACGCTCGGAAGGCCGCTTCTCCGGACGCGAGCCGGAGCCCCGGGCAGGGCTCCGGCCCGGGCATATGCCCCAGGCCCTCAATCTGCCGTTCAATCAGGTCCAGGCTCGGAGCCACATGCGCCCCACCGCGGAGCTGGCGGCCCTGTTCGCCTCGAAGGTCGCGCCTGAACAGCGGCTGATCTTCACCTGCGGCTCCGGGGTGACCGCGTGCATCCTGGCGCTCGCCGCCGCGTCGGTGGGGCGTCAGCACCTCGCGGTCTACGATGGCTCCTGGAGCGAATGGGGGCTGCCTTCCTCGCGGCCCGTGGTCACGACCTAGCGCGGGGAGGCGCCAGCCTCGGCTTCGAAGCTGGCACCCGCTGGCGGAAGGCTACTGGAAGCTCACCTTCCCGCCCCGCTGATAGCAGACATGCGGCGTGCCGTCCGTGGGACGGATCGCCACGCTCGGGCGCATGCCATCATCCACGGTTCCCAACTGGGTATAGGTCCAGAGCCCCTGCGCGTCCGGCGTGCTGAGTTCCAGGGTCGTTCCAGTGCGGAGGACGGCGACGGGCTTTCCCCCGCCGTACGCAAGGTCCGAGGCGTCGAACTTGTAGTCGACGGGGGAGGAACTCACGGTGCTGGCCGTCAGCGGTGTTCCCAAGGTGATGTCATCGATGGCGGACCAGCCACCTTCAGGGATCCCATTGGCAAGCGCGAGGAGGTGCTGGTCCTGACCCCAGACCATCGCGAGCCAGGGCGAGACGGTGCCGGTCTCCTCCACTCGGAAGGAATCGACGACGGTGCCCCGGATGACGCGGAGGTAGTTGACGGCGGGATTGTTGATCTGGTTCGTCATGACATACAGCGCCCCGCTCGCATCGAAGACGGGCTCACCCGTGAGGTGAGAGGTGTTGAGGGTCGGCGCCGCGATGGGCCAGGTGTTGGCCGCCGTCCGGGTCGCGACCCGCAGGGTCCCCACGTAGTTGTTGGCGAAGACGATGGCCGGCTGCTTGCCCTGCGCGGGGTTGAGCGCGATGCCAATCTTGGTCGTCGCCCCGGAGTCCAGATTCTCGCGAATCCACGCGCCATTCGCTCGCGTGGCATACCCGACGCGCAGCGTCGCGGTGGAGAGAACGCCCGCGCCCTTGAGGTAACCCACGTGCGGCGTGCCCGTGGCCGCGTCGAGCGCCAGCACGGGCTTCGTGATGAAGGTGCCGCCGGTGTTGAATCCGGGGCCGTCAATCTGCTCCGTCTTCCAGGTCGTGCCGTCCCAGAGCCCGTACCAGAGGCTGTTGTGGGTGTCGTTCGTGTAGACGACATGCCCCTTGCCCGCGTCGTCGAACGCGAGTTCGCAGTTGCCACCCGTGACGTCCGGCCCCGTGTCGATCGCCGTGCTGGCGGCGAGGGGAGAGGTCACCACGCTGAAGTGGAACGCGCCCTCCGCCGTCTTCCCGGACTCCGTCTCGACGGTGACGGACAAGGAAGCGGTCCCCGCCGGGGGCAACGTCCAGGTGACGCGCTCCGCGTCGGGCTGCAAGGCACCCGCGGTGGCGCTCCAGCGCACCGCCTTGAGCGCTTCTCCCGAGGTGACGACCCGGAAGTGCTCCGCTGTACTTGCGACGTAGGGACCTGTGCCTCCCTCTCGTTCGATCAGCAACGCGAGGTCGCCAGGTCCGTGAGAGGAAATGACCTCGACAGGTCTGGGCTCATGCTCGCAAGCAGAGAACAGCGTCAGTCCGCTCAGCATCAGCATCCAGGGGAAACAACTCTTGTTCCGCATCGGTCGCGTACCTTGTTGATGGGTCGGCAGGTCCGGCCACGCCGGCCCTGGTGAGGGATTCACTCAGGCCTAATCCTTAACGCGCGGATGTCTTGGAGGGTCTATGATCTTTTGCTTTATTTTCTTGGGTTGCTTGGTCTGAGCAAGGATTTCCGATGCAAGGAGTTTGGGCCGCGACCGCCATGAATCTCTTCGTCACTCGCTCAACGAACCATCCGATGCGGTGGTTGCGCGTCGCGCTGCCAAGAGATGCGGGAGGTGAGCGTCGGCGCGTGCTGCCGTCTCATCGACAGGCGAACGGCGCTGTCATGACTCGCTCGGACTCAGATGACCCGCAGGGTGATGGCTTTCAGCACCGCTCGCGTCCGGTCCCTCATGTCGAGCTTGTCGAGAATGATGGACACGTAATTCTTCACCGTCCCCTCCGCGAGGAAGAGGGCACGGGCAATCTCGCGGTTCGAATAGCCCCCGGCCATCAGCCGCAAGATGCTCACCTCGCGTTCGGTGAACGTGGCGCGTGGGGCGTCGTCCGCGTGGTACTGAAAACGGGCCCGCACCGGTGTGGTGCTGACGGGCTGCAAGAGCGTCTCGCCCCGGGCGAGTCGCAGGATGGCCTCCTCGAGTTCCTCCGGCTCGACGTCCTTCAGGAGGAAGCCTTGCGCTCCCGCCTCGGAGGCTCGGAGGAACTGCTCGGCGTCATCGAACGTCGTGAGCATGAGCACCGGTGTCTGGTCGCCTCGCTCTCGCAAGGTTCGCAGCGCCTGGATGCCATCCACGCCGGGCATGCGGACGTCCATCAACACGACATCCACGGGCTGGGTGGCCAGTCCCGCGAGCAGGCTGGCGCCATCCTCCGCTTCGAACACCACCGTGAGGCCGCGGCGCTCCAGCAGGGCGCGCAGGCCGGCGCGCACCAAGGATTGATCGTCCGCCAAGGCGAGGCGGGGACTCATCCCCGCAGCCAGCCTTCCAGTTGGAGCGAGCCGCGCGCGGTGATGCGGGTGGTGAGATCGCCTCCCAGCGTTCGCAGTCGCTCCTGCATCCCCTGGAGTCCATGGCCGGGCTTCAGGGGCTCTCGCACGCGTCCGTCATCGTCGATGCGAAGCCTCACCTGGGAGCCGTCGCGCGAGACGCCGACGCTCAAGCACGTCGCCTCGGCGTGGCGTGCGCTGTTGGTGAGGGCTTCCTGGACCACTCGCAGCAGGGCCTCCGCGACACGCGGATCCTCGATGTGCAGATCGGGCGCGAGGTCGAGCGACAGCCGCGTGCCGGGCAATGGCGCGGCCAGGGCATGCATCGCGGTCTCCAGGTCGAACCCTCGTTCGGCGCGCAGCGCTTGGACCACTCCCCGAAGTTCGGTGAGCAGCTCCGTGGTGAGTGTCTGGGCCTGGACCAGCCGTGAGTCCAGAGGCCCGTCCTGCGCCACGGCCCGCAGGTTGAGGACGAGCGCCGTGAGCTTGTGCCCGGCCACGTCGTGAAGCTCGCGGGCCATCCGCAGTCGCTCCGCGTCTCGCGCGCTGTCTGACAACAGGGCTCGGGTGGCCAGGAGGTCCGCGTTGATGTGCGCCAATCGCTCGCGCGCTTCCTCCGCAGACCTCGCGAACCAGATGAGTGCCACCGCGAAGAGTTGAAAGCTCGCGTGCAACAACACGTGCAGCAACGGCGAGGGAAGGTCGCTCCACAGGGCTCGGACCACACCATACATCGCGACGTTGACGGCGAGCAGGGCGGCGGCGATCCACGTGCGCTCCAGCCACTGGGCCGCCTGTCCCGCGACGATGATGAGCAGCACGGCGGCCGAGTTGTAGCGCACGACGGCCAGGAGCCCCATCACGCACAGGGCCTGTCCTGCCATCCAGCCGCATCGCGCCACGGCTCGGGAGGGGATGAGGACCGCCGCGAGGAAGAAGACGAGCAGCCCCGCGTGAAGCCCCGCCGCGACCAGCTCGAGCGAGGACTTCGCGACGAGCCCCGTGCCGAAGAGGGGACGACTCCACAGCTCGATTCCAATGGTCAGCCACACGAGGAGCGACACCAGGACGAACGGTGCCGGCAAGACGAGGAAGCGGCGCGACATGGCGAAAGCATCGGGTACGCCCGGGACCTGAGCAAGCCGCGGGGAGGGAATGTGACTTCCGGCACGTCCAGGTCGTGACGACCGGCCCGTTCGGTGACGAGGCCCGACTGGCAGGGTGCTCGCGTGGTTCCTCCTCCTGCTCGAGGTCATGGATGAAGGCTCTTCGTCGAGGTCCCTGGAAGGTCGTGGGCTGGCTGCTTGTTCCGCTCCTGGTGGGCACGGTCTGCGTCGTGGCGTACCCGCGAGTTCGCGCGGGGCCGCAGAATGTGTCCGCGGTGGAGCTGTTGCCAGCCGAGGTGACGGACCCCACGTCAGTCAGACGGGCCCTGGACGGCCTTCCCGCGGAGACGCCGTTCGCAGCCTTCACCGCGCTGAAGGGCGAGCGGCTCATCGCCCGCTGGGGACAGGTGGACCTGCCCATCAACACCCATTCGGTGCGCAAGAGCCTGCTGAGCGGGCTGTATGGGATTGCGGTCCAGAAGGGCCTCATTCGCTTGAACCAGACGCTGGAGGAGCTGGGCATCGACGACGCGAAGGCGCCCCTCACGCAGGTCGAGAAGCACGCGACGGTGAAGGACCTCTTGATGGCGCGCTCGGGCATCTACCTCGAGGCGGCTGGGGAGGTGAAGGGAATGAAGGACGGCCGGCCGCAAAGGGGCTCGCACGCTCCGGGTTCGTATTTCTATTACAACAACTGGGACTTCAACGTCCTGGGCGTCATCTTCGAGCGACAGACGGGGATGAGCATCGGGCAGGCGCTGTTCGAGTGGCTCGCCACGCCCCTGGGAATGAAGACCTTCCGTCCCGAGCACGTCATCTATGAACAGCCTCGCTATTCCGAGCACCGGCAGTTCGTCATCTTCATGTCCGCGGAAGACCTCGCCCGGTTTGGCGCCTTGTATGCCCATCAAGGCCGCTGGGGTGGCCAGCAGCTCATCCCCGCGGCATGGATCGCGGAGAGCACCGCGTCGCTGTCCCGGGCGACGGGGCAGTGGCCGTTCGATGCCTATGGCTATCTCTGGTGGGTGGACCAGGATGATGGGGTGGTGTGGGCGGATGGATGGGGCGGCCAGTTCATGATTGTCGATGCCAGGAACGACGTGACGGTGGTGTCGCGCACCGACACGGGTCGCTCCCTGCTCCAGATGGGACTGTTCATGGCCTTGGGGCAGGACGGCTCGCGAAAGGACCACCAGCAGTTGCATCACTGGATGGTCCAGGCCACCACGCCACGCCTTGGCGCGCAGTGAATGCCTTCGGCTGCTTGCGATTGGGCTCTGGGCTCCTCCATTCTGCCGGCGCGGAATCCTCGAGGTGGGTTCGCACTCCAGAAAGGTCGCTCTGAACATGCGCGGTTCATTCGGTCGATGCTCGTCGGGTTTGGGCGTGGTTTTCGTGGCGGGTTCGCTGTGGGGTTGTACCGGTCAACCGCCGCCGACATCGATGAGTGTTCGGGAGTTGAACATCGTGGATGCGCAAGGTCAGACACGCGTCCGCATCGGGGCGCCCCTCCCGGGGCCGCGGATCGCGCCGGGCTATGGCTTCCAGTTCCTGGACGCATCGGGCCACGAGATGGGTGGACTGGCCATGCTGGACGAGCGCGGCTTCCACGGCCTGTGTTTTGACAATGCGGAGGGCTTTGAGGCGGTCTGCGTCTCGACCCTCAACGGGCGACCGTTGATTGAGATGCGCTCGAAGGACGGCAGCGCACCGCAGGAGCGCATCACCCTGGGCATCAACGAGAGCGGCGCCGCGACCGTGGAGGTGCGCGACGCCGCAGGCAAGACGCAGATCCGGCTGGAGGTGGGAAAGGACGGCCGCACGCGCGTCGAGGGTGTCAGCCCGCCCCTGGCGAGTCAGGCCCCGTAACCCGGCCGCGCTCCGACCTCCGTCCCGAGCGGCTCAGGGGAGCCGCTCGAACACCGCGACGGCCTGGGGATAGTCCACCGTCACGCGGAAGTAGCCCAGCGCGCTGCCTCCCAGCGCGCCCTCGACGGTCTTGTCCATGAACTGGGACATGCCCTGGTGGAAGTTCGGATCGGCTCGCGTCGTGAACCAGACCGGGCCCACGGTATGGCCGGCGACCTCCAGGGACGGCACCTCGATGAGCGACGAGTGGGGGACGCGGCGGTCCGCGTCCTCCACGACGCGCCACTCGGGATGGTGCTGGTGCCAGCGCTCGAAGACGGAGCGGGTGATGAAGCTCGTGGCCCGGTCCGCCGGGCGTCCGTCCGCGAGCGCGTCCTGGGCTCCCTGCGTCAGCAGCACCGACGCGCCCGTGTCGAAGAGGAGGTCCAGCGTCTCCCCATCCACCTTGATCTGGATGCGGGGGAAGTTCGTCTCGCGCGCTCCCTCGGCGTTGGTCGGGAAGCCCAGGGAGACGCGGTGCGAGGCGTCGACGGTGGGGACATCTCCGGGCGCGCGCAGCCAGAGCTTCTGGTTGGGATAGTCGAAGGTCCACACCCGCCCGGCGAACCACGCCTGGCCGAGCATGCCGTCCCAATCAAACGTGTTTGCCTTCGCGATGCCCTCCGGCATGACGGCGGCCGAAATCGTCTCGTTGGTCAGGGGAGGGATCCAGGCCTCGGCGCTGAAGGCCGGGATGCGGACGGTGGGACGCGCGGGCGCGCCCGTCGTGCTCGCCTCGCCCTCCATGGGGAGCCCGAGTGCCCGGACCGCGGACTCGGCGAAGTACAGGCCTCCGCCCGTGTCCGTGAAGAGCGCCAGCTCCTTCCCGGTGGAGGTGCGGGGGTGGACGATGAACCGGCCCTCCTTGAGCTGGCTTGGCAGCGCGAGGGGCTTGCCCGGGGTGGGCGCGGGAGTGGACGTCGCCGTCGGAGCCGTGGGCGCGGTGGCGCAGGCAACCGTGAGCGAGAGGAGAAGCCACTGGGGACGAAGTCGCATGGTGTCGAGGATACGTCGCCCGTGTCCCGCGATTGCACGAAAGACAGGGCTGCGAGGCCGCGAATGACCCATGGCGGCGAGAGGCGCCTGGGGCTCCTGCGTGGAGGGCCCCGCCAGCGTCCCGAATGTTTCGTACCGGGTGGGTGCAGACACATGGCCGCTCCAACCCAGAGTCCGTGACTGACTCGGGGGACGCGAAGATGACCCGCGCGAAGACTGTGATTGGGGGATTGAAGTGTTGACTGGGAGACGTATGCTATTGCGACGTGCTCGGCCCATTCCGGTTCGAGTGCGCCCAGGGGGTCCTGACATGATGCATCCACGTCTGGCTGTGAGCACGGCCGCGGTAGTGTTTCTCGGTCTGTCGATGATGGGGTGTGGCCCGGAGACAGGTGAGCCGACTCAGCCCGAGACGTCGACGCAAGCTGAGCCCCGGGGCGAGAAGTCCGCGATGGCAGGGACGTCCTCCCTCACCATCTTCCAGGTGTGCGACGCGACCATCGGGTGCGAGGGGACGTCGGGCAAGACGACGACGACGGGTAACTTCAACGGCAACGTCACCGTCAAGACTCGTGAGTACTACAGCACGGGTGCCTTCTATGGCTCCTTCGCGGGAACGGCCGTGACCTGGACGAGCACCAGCCCCATCTTCAGCGGGGGCGTCTACGTTGGCACGGAGCGCACCTTCCAGCTCACGGGTGTGACGAGTGGCTCGTTCAGCGGATCCATCCAGGGCACGGATGGCATCTGGCGGAATGCCAATCTCTCCATCCAGTGAGCGATGCCGCTCGCCCGGGCGCGCAGGCTGCTGGATGTCTGGCCTCGCGGCCCGGGTGCGCTCGTTCGACAGCCCGCCGCGGCGCGACGTGGAGGCGCGAAAGGCGCTCCACGCGCGCCACCCGGGTTCAGCTCTTCGCGCGGGCCGCCGCTTCCTCGGCCTGCAAGTCTTCACGGCAGATGGACTGGGATTGCGCCGCGTCATCCCGCGAAGCGTGCTGCTCGCCCGCCACGCCCACGCACTGTTCCTTGCACGTCAGTCCAAAGTCCGCGCAGTAGGTGAGCCGGTGCCCCGAGACGCACCGGGTGGCACAGGGCGTCTCGCAGTCGCACGCGTCACAGGAGATGGCGGCCTGGGCGCTGAGCGGCGCCAGGGAGAGGAGGAAGCCCACACCGGTGAACAACGCAGTTCGCAACACGTTCATGTTGGTCTCCATTGAAAGCCGGAGAAACAAGTTAGCACGGGTCAGGTGCGTGGCTGACTCACGCGTGGCGTGACGCAAGCCGTTGTGGAGAGTGCCTCCGCAAGGGATTGGGCCGGTGAGTCAGGCAGGTCGATCGCGCGCCACGCGATGTATCCATCGGGGCGGATCAACGTGGCGCCTCCCGGGCTCACGCCGTAGGCCGAGCGGAACGCGGAGAGGTCCTCTGGCTGCACGGTGGTGCCGATGTTCAGCCACGCGACGGGAATGCCCACGGCCCGCGAGGCATGCGTGGCGGCGGTGGCCCAGGCCGCGTCCTCGGCGACGAGCACCCAGCCGCGCTGGAGCAGGTCGAGCGTGGAGCGCCGCGCATCATCCTGTCGCACCCAGAGGTGCGGTGCGCGCGTGCCCGGCTGTCCGGCCCATTGCTCGGGCCGGCGCGCGGGGGGCAGCTCGGAGGTGGCCCCCAGCACCGCGGTCGAGCGATAGAGCTGCCCGAACTCCATCGCGTCGTCATCGTAGATGGGCGTGTTCTGGGCCACGCCCGCGGCCTCGGCTCGGTAGTCCGGGCGCGCGAAGATCTGATCATGCCGCAGCCAGGCGATGGGCCGGCGCTCCGCGTCGTAGGTGTCGAGCAGCCCTGGCTCCGAGGCTCCGGAGAGCACCGCCGCGAGCTTCCACGCGAGGTTGTGGGCATCGTCGATGCCCGTGTTCGCGCCATAGCCTCCCCGGCTGGGCGGGAGCGTGTGCGCGGCGTCGCCCGCGAGGAAGACGCGGCCCGAGGCGAAGCGGTCCGCGATGAGCGCGCTCAGCTCCCAGCGGCCCGTGGTGAGCAGCTCGATGTCCAGGTCGGCGCGGCCGATGGCCCGGGCGATCAGCGCGCGCAGCGTGACTTCGTCGCGCTCTTCGTCATCCGAGAAGATGAGCACCCAGCGGCCATCTCCATACGTGGTCAGGAACGCCTCGAACCCGGGTTGCTCAATCTGGAACTGACGCACTCCGGCCTGGAGGTACTCGTCGAGCGACGCGCGGAACAGGACGCTGCGCACCGTTCGCATGTGGCCGCGTCCGGAGCGGCCAATCCCGAGCGCCTCGCGCACCGGACTGCGGTGGCCATCCGCCGCGATGACATACGCCGCGCGCAGCGTGGACTCACCCCCGCCTCGACGGCGCACGGTGGCGGTGACGCCCGTGGCGTCCTGCTCGAATCGGAGCAACTCGGTCTCCAGTCGGATGTCGGCCCCGAGCGAGATGGCGCGCTCACGCAGCAGGGGCTCGAGCCAGTCCTGCGCGATGGCCGCGCCGCGACACGGTGACTGCTCCACCTGGGCCTCCGAGCGGCTTGCGGGCGTCCACGGAGACTCCTCGAACCAGGTGCCCGCGAGGCTCTCCACGCGCGCGCGGCGCAGCTGGAAGTTCGCGGGGATGGGCGGGATGCGCTCCTCCAGCCCCACCGCGCGCAGCAGCTCCAGCGTTCGCGCCGTGTAGCCAATCGCCCGAGGGTGCGGCGAACTGCCCGGGTGGCGCTCGACCAACACGCACGGGACACCGCGCCACGCGAGAAACAGCGAAGCGGACAAGCCGACCAGCCCGCCTCCAACAATGAGCACTGGGGTGGATTCCATTGAGGTACCGTCCTTTCGATACGGTGTATCGCTCGATACACCGTATCCAGGCCGGGCGGGTTGTCAATGTCGGCAGGGAGCGGATAGAGGGCCCGAATGAGCCAGAAGCCGCGCGAGCCGGAGTCCGCCCTCATCTGGGAGCGCCCCGAGCCGGCCCCTCGCCCGAAGCCCGAGCCGCTGAGCCGCGAGCGGATTGTGCGAGCCGCGCTCACCCTGGCCGACACGGAGGGACTTGCCTCGGTGTCGGTGCGGAAGGTGGCGGCGGCGTTGGATGCCGGGCCCATGCGCCTCTACGGCTACGTGTCCACCAAGGAGGAGCTGCTGGAGCTCATGGTGGACGCTGTCTACGGGGAGCTGGTGGCCGAGGGCCCGCTGCGAGGCTCCTGGCGCGAGGCGCTCCGGGCCATGGCGCACCGCACGCGGCGGGCAGCGCACGAGCATCCGTGGTTGGTGGACCTGCTGGTCGGGCGGATCCACCTGGGGCCTCACGCCCTGGCGTACCTGGAGGCGGCGCTCGCGGCGTTGGATGGGACGCCCGGGTTCGAGAGCGTCGACGCGATTCTGCAGGCCGTGGGCACCGTCAACGCCTTCGTGATTGGTGCCATCCGGAACGAGGCCAGCGAGCGGAGCGCGGAGCGAGAGAGCGGCATGACCAAGAAGGAGTGGCAGGAGGCCACGTCGCCCTATCTCGAGCGCATGGTGGCCACGGGCCGCTTCCCCATGCTGGAGAAGGTGATGCGCGAGGCCACCCATCCCTCGTTCGACGTCGCGTTCGACCAGGGATTGGAGTGCATCCTGGAGGGCCTCGCCACGCGCTTGCCGCGTCGCAAGAAGTGACAGCGCACGTCAGCGGCTGGAGATGGGGGCGGAGAGGAACGCCTGGATCTCCGGGAGCATCTGCGGCGCGGTGTCCTCGAAGAAGAAGTGATTCGCCTCCGCGAACTCGCGCGTCCGGTTCCGCGGGAAGACGCGCTGGAAGTGCTCCAGGTCCTCGCGGGGGAAGCCTTCGTCCTTGAGCGCCCAGAAGATGAGGGCGTCCTTGTTCGCGAGTCGGGGCAGGGCGGTCTCCACCTCGGTGAAGTAGTCGGTCGCGGCGGTGATCTGGCGCGGGTAGAACGCCGCGATGCCTCGGCGCTCCAGCGGGACGAAGGGCCGCAGGTAGGTGTCCAGCTCCTGCGACGCCAGCTTGCGGACGATGCCGTTCTGGAGTCCGAACGACGCGAACCCGTTGAAGTTCATCTGGAAGAACTCCCCCACCGGGCCACCGGCGATGACGGAGAAGATGCCGCGCGGCACGTTCGTCTGCGTGGGCCACGCCCAGGTGCTGCCCAGGATGATGCGCTGCACGAGTTCGGGCCGGCGGGTGGCGAAGCCCAGGCCGATGGGGCCGCCCCAGTCCTGCATCACGAGCGTCACGTCATGGAGCTGCAGCTGCTCGACGAACTCCTCGACGACGTGGCTCTGCTCGCGCGGCGTGAAGCCATAGCCCTTGGGCGCCTCGGACATTCCGAAGCCGGGGTAGTCGAGCGCGATGGTGCGATACGAGCCCCGCAGTCCCTGGATGAGCGTGCGCCACTGGAAGGACCAGGCGGGATTGCCGTGCAGGAAGAGGAGCGTGGGGCCCGTGCCCTCGTCGACGTAGTGGATGCGCGCGCCGCTCGGGAGATTGACGAACTTGGGGGCCGCGTCGAACAGCTCGCGAGGGACATCGAAGGCGACGCTCGTGTCCTGGGGCGCGGAAGGCTCATGGGCGGACGCGGCGACGAAGGCCCAGCCCTCCAGCGCCCCGAGCAACAGGAGCCCGGCGAGGCCGATGCGCGAGCGAGGTGTCCGCTGGACGGCGCGCGGCGTGAGCCAGGCCAGTGCGAGCGCACCCACCGCCACGGCGGGGAGGGCGGCCTTGACCAGCCCGGCGGGGCCCGCGATGCCCATGGCGCTCACGGTCACCAGCCCGAGGCTGGCGAGCACCGCCCCCAGGACGGCGCGCGGGCGTGCGATGCGCGAGACGAGCAACCGATAGAGCGCGGCCGCGGCGAGCGCGAGCGCCACGGACAGCGGGGTGAGGACCGCGTAGCGGAGCGCGGGGAAGAAGCCGATGCCCTGGACGTGGGGCGCGGTGTGCACCGCGAGGGTGGTGACGAGCACGACGGGGATGGCGGTGGCCAGTCCGGCCGCGAGCACGCGAACGGGCTCGGGGATGGAGGAGGGCGATGAGGACTGCGAGGTCTCTGTCTGCATGGTCTGGACTCCCTTCGATGGCGTAGAAGTAGTCCGATGCATCCGGACGAACCATGTGCGAAACTCCGCATCTCTGGTCCAATCGTCCAAGGCGGGAGCGGGAAATGGATGTCCTGGCGGATGCGCTGCGCAGCCTGCAGTTGAAGACCGAGGTGTACGGGCGGTTGGAGTTGAGCGCGCCCTGGGGCATCTCGCTCGACCTGGAGCACCCGGGCTTCTTCCACGCGGTGTCTCGCGGGGGGTGCTGGTTGGAGGTCGATGGCCAGCGGATCCCGCTGGCGGCGGGGGATTGGGTGTTCATCCTGGGGAAGGGTCCCCACGCGCTGCGGGACTCACCCAAGACGTCCACGCGACCGCTGCCTGAGCTCTACGCGGAAGTCGGAGCCGAGTGCGGCGGGGTCCTTCGCCACGGCGGTTCGGGGCCCCAGACGACGCTCATCTCGTTCAGCTTCGGGCTCGGGGGAACGTGGCTGAGCCGCCTGCTCTCGGGCCTGCCTCGCGTGCTGCACATGAAGGGGGACGGGAGTCACTCGACGCGGTGGGTGGAGTCGCTGGTGCAGCTCGTCGCCTCCGAGATGGAAGCGGGCCGGCCGGGCCATGAGCTGGTCTCCACGCGCCTGGCCGATGTCCTGTTCGTCCAGGCGCTGCGCGGGCACGTCGAGTCCTTCCCGGGCGAGAAGGGCGGCTGGTTGCGCGCGCTGGAGGACGCGCAGCTCGGCAAGGTCTTGAAGCAGTTGCACGAGCGGCCGCAGCATCCGTGGACGGTGGACACCATGGCGCGGGCCGCGAGCATGTCCCGCTCGACGTTCGCGGCGCGCTTCCAGAAGGTCCTGGGCGAGAGCCCGCTCTCGTACCTCACGGGGTGGCGGATGCACACGGCCACCCAGCTCATGGCGGGCGACGCGTCCATGGCGGACATCGCCGAGGCCGTGGGCTACGAGACGGACAGCGCTTTCGGCAAGGCGTTCAAGCGGCACATCGGGCAGTCGCCCGGTGAGTTCCGCCGGAGCCTGCGCCACGCGCCCGGGGGGCCTGTGTTCTCGGCGGGGAGCGCGCTGGGGGCCTGAGCCGGGCGCGGCGCTCGCGGGCGGCCCTGCACAGATACCGGCCACCCGCTGGCCGTCTTTGGACTTCGAGCGCGGGCCGCACGGCGCTACTCAGGACGCTCCCTTGCAGAGAGGAGAACGCCCATGCGCGCCCTGACGGTTCTCGCGGTCTCGATTCCGCTGCTTTCGCTGGAGGCTCACGCCAAGGACCCCGCGCTCGGGGCGACGACCTACGTCACGTATGAGAGCTTCCTCAGTCCCGCGCAGGAGCCGGGCGAGGAGTCCGAGACGCCGAAGCTGCTCCAGAAGAGCCTGGGGGCCACGGCCCCGTCGATTCCGCGCGAGGAGCGCAAGTCTCGGGGGCACGGGCAGCTGCGCTTCAGCCGCGACATGAGCCGCGCCTATGTCGAGGTGGAAATCCAAGGCGTCAATCCCGCCGACATCCTCATGTTTCACATCCACTGCGGGCCGCCAGGATTCCTGGGGCCCATCATCGTGGACTTCGGCGAGGTCGACAGTCCGTCGAAGCTGTTCTCGCAGGGGAAGCTCGTGGTGGAGCTGACCAACAAGAACGTGCGCTTCGTGAAGGACATGCCGGGCTTGAAGCCCTCGCTTCCGGAGAGCTGCCCGTCCGACATCGGCCTGCCAAACCAGACGCGGACGCTGTCAGGCCTGGAGTACCTCGCGCGCAAGGGCGTGCTGTATTTCAACCTCCATACCAAGGCGCACACGTACTACGGCGAGATGCGCGGCCAGCTCATGGTCGCGCAGGAGTCGCGCTGAATCGCGAAGTCGCCCAGGCCCCAATGCGCTCAGTGCGGTGGGGCTACAGGCGCGATGCGAGCCGCGGTCACCGGGGCCCCTGAGGACTGGCAGTGATACCCGTCGGGCCCGAGCACGGGACACACCTCGTACCCTTGCTGATTCTGGCAGCAGCCGTACTTTCCCGTCGCGTCACAGAGGGTCCCCCCGCAATACAGTGTCGCGGGGTAGCTCTGTGCAGAGCTCATCCCGAGGCTCTGGGGCTCCGCGCTTTCGCTGCCGCCACAACCGCTGAACAGCGCTGCGAGAATCACTGCGCCAACCAAGCTTGCTCTCATGGATGTTCCCCCGGGTCGCGTGGAAGTGCTGCCTGACGAACATAGCATGATGGGATTGCTCACTCCGGCCCGAGGGCGTTGGTTGGCCAACCCCTGGGATGTCGACCGGTGTGCGCTCGGGTGTCGTTCAGTCTGAGATTGGAGGGATGGGGGCGCGAGTCGCCTGCGGGGAAGCGTAGGGGTGGTGGAACGCGGAATCCGCCGCCCATCCCTGGAGCACTCGATGAGACACCTCGGCACGCTGGCGATACGAGGGGCCGCTCTCCTGTTGGGGCTTGTCTGTCTTCTGCCCGTGACGGCTCGCGCGGATGACGACTGCCCTGGGAACAATACGGAGTTCGTCTCCTGGCTGGTGAAGAAGTCCGGGAACGTGCCCACGGACCTGCATGGGTTGAGCACGCATCCCATGCTGTACCGCGAGGCCGCCTTCCAGGTGCTGTCCCCCGCGCAGCAGGCCGCGCTCTGGCGCGAGCACGTCCAGACCTATCGCCGCGACCATCCTCGGCTCACGCTGAAGCAGCTCGCGGTGCTCGACGCTGTCCTCTCGGTGCTCACCCCGGACGTCTTCGTGCCCACCTCCTCCGTGGACACCTCCCAGGTGGAGGCCGCCGTGGTCGAGGCCTTCGGCACGCAGGAGGCCCAGACGCTCCTGCGGACGCTGGGGCCGCCCGACACGGATCCGGGCCTGTCGCTCACCACCGCGAACCTCTGCAAATGCAGCCTCCAGAGCGCCTTCTGCAGCCACGGCAAGTGCCAGCCCGGCAGGTGCCACCGACAGAGCAGCGGCTGCGGTTCCTGGTGGCGCTACCCCTGTGATGGCGTCTGCAAATAGCCCGGTCGCCGACAGTTCGCATCCGCTCCTTGTGAATGCTGCTCCTTCGCTCCGTGTGGTTTCCTGTTTGTGACATGAGAGGGGCTGCGTAGAGTCCACCGCCGTTCAGGCCGGCCGGACCAAGGAGCGGACATGAGGCGTTGTCTCGGATTCTGTGTGGTGGGGATGCTGGTGGCGCTGGGGGGCGGCGCGGCCTGTGGTGATGGCACTGAGGTTCCCGCGAACAACGCGGTGGTCGTCCCGCGCATCGAGCAGGCGGGGGCGCCCGAGGCGCTCATCGTCACGGCGGGCGATTCCAAGGTGGCGCTGACATGGAATGCGCCCGCGAGCGAGGGCGGTGGCCACATCGTGGGCTACACAGTCTGGGTCTTCGAGGAGGGCAAGGCCGCGCGGAGCATCGCGGTGCCCGGCCGTGGCACCAGCGCCGAGGTGACCGGACTGGTCAACGGCAAGCCGTACTCCTTCTGCGTGGCCGCCACCAACTCACTGGGAGATGGCCCGCAGTCCCCGCGCTCGGCGGCGGTTCGTCCGCGGGTCGTCCCCAACGCGCCTCGGGACATCACGAATGTGTCCACCGACCGAAAGGTCGTCCTCTCCTGGCTGCCGCCTGAGCCCAATGGCATGCCCATCGTTTCGTACACGGTGACGGTCATCGACCGAGGCACGGAGACGGACGTCGCGACCCAGACGGTGACCGAGACGACCGCCACGTTCACCGGGCTCACCAACGGCGTCGAGTACATCGCCCGGGTGGTGGCGAACAACGAAGTGGTGGGCGGGACGCCCTTGCGCAGCGGCATCTTCCACACCAGCACCATCCCGTCGATCGCCATCGTGAAGAAGATTGAGTTTCTCCATGATGACGGGAAGCCGGCGCGGATCCGCCTGGAGTTCGAGGTCGAGGACACGGGCGGCGGCGACCAGCTCGGCTTCGGGATCTACTCCTATTTTCGAGGCACGGAGATTGGCTACACCGGGACGGGCAACCACTACCTCGAGCAGCCCGTGTACGCGAACCTCTCAGGCACCTATCGCTTCGTCGTGAATGCCTTCAACGAGGCGGGCCAAGGGCCGACCGCGGCCGCCGTCGAGATCACTCCGTATCCGTAGGCGGCTCGGGGGATGGATGCAGGTGGATGCGCACCGTGCGGACCCGGCGCGGTGTGGCGTCCACCACCTCCAGCTCCAGGCCGTCCTTCAGGCGCAGCCGCGTGCCGGGCTCCGGGATGGCTCCGCCCGACAGCGCGATGGTGAGGCCGGCCACGGTCGCGTAGTCGTCGCCTTCCTCCAGCTCCACGCCCAGCTCGCGCTTCACCTGCCTCAGCGGCGCCTCGCCCAGGACGAGCGCCTCGTGCGGGCCCTCTCGGCGGATCTTCTCCACGGGCGTCTCGGACTCGCTGAGGATGTCGCCCACCAGCTCCTCCAGCAGGTCCTCCACCGTCACGAGCCCCACCACCGCGCCGCGCTCGTCCACCACCACGGCGAGCTGCATGTGCCGGCGCTGGAACTCCTTCAGCGCTGGGATGGGCCGCATCGTGTCCACGAGGAAGAAGGGCGGGCGCATCACGTCCTCCAGGACGATGAGGTCGCCCTCCCACGCGATGCCGAGCAAGTCCTTGGCGATGACGTAGCCCACCACGTTGTCGAGCGTGTCCTCGTACACGGGCAGGCGCGAGTGGCCTCGCTCCAAGAGCACGCGGCGGATCTCCTCGGGCCGCGCATGGCGCCGCAGCGCGACGATGCGCTCGCGTGACACCATGACGTCGCGGAGCATCAGGTCGCCCAGCTCGAACGCGCGCGTGGCGATTTCTCCCACGCGGGGATCCACCGCGCCCTGCTTCGCCGCTTCCTCCACCAACTGCTGCAGCTCGTCCGGCGACAGGCGGGACTCGGTGAAGTTCGTGCGGTCTCCGAACAGGCGCAGCACCACGTTGGAGCTGGCGGTGAGGAACCACACGAAGGGCCGCATCAGCCACGCGAGCCCATTCAACGGCCGGCCGATGAGCAGCGCGTAGCGCTCCGCGGTCCTGAGCGCGAGCGACTTGGGCACCAGCTCGCCCAGCACCAGGGACAGATAGGAGACGAAGGCCACCACCCCCGCGAAGGCGACCTGCTGCGCGCGGGCCTCGGACAAGAGCCCCCAGCCCGAGAGCAGGTCCCCCAGTCGCCGGGCGATGCTCGCGCCGCCGAAGGCCGCCGCGGTGGCGCCAATGACGGTGATGCCAATCTGCACCGTGGCGAGGAAGCGCTCGGGGTCGTCGCGCAGCGCGGACACTGACTTCGCCGAGCGACTGCCCTCCTCGAGCAGCTCCCTCAGGCGCGTCTTGCGCACGGACAGGATGGCCAGCTCGGCGCCCGCGAAGACGCCGTTGGCCAGCACGAGCACCAGGATGATGACGAGCTCCGAGCCGATGGCGGCCTCCGTGCCGGGCGCGCACTAGGCGCCGAGCGACTCCAGCAGGAGCGCCAGTTGGTCTCGGCTCGCTCCCTTGGGCAGGTAGTAGCGAGGACCGGACAACAGGTCGGCGCCCACGTCCTGCGCGGAGGCCGCGGTGAGGAACACGATGCGCGGCTGCGAGTCCGGCGGAAGCTGCGCCACCACCTCCTGGCCGCTCACCCCCGGCATGTTCAAGTCGAGCAGCATCACGCCGTAGCGGTCGCCGCGTCGCAGCGAGTCGAGCGCCTCCTGCCCGTTCTCGGCCTCGGTGGTCTCGTAGCCCAGCTCCTCCAGGCTCAGCCGGAGGAACTCCCTCCAGTCGGCGTCGTCATCCACGACGAGGACCCTTCGCGCTTCATCTCCCACGGCGAGTCGACCCAAGCAGCCTCCCTGACAGGGGGACAACGCCCCTGGGGGAGGGTGGCATTCGCGACAAGTGGCGCGCGCATGCCGCTCGCGGGGCGGTCAGGCGGCCGGGCGGTGCCCCCGCGCTCCGCCCAGCTGCCCCATCAGGTACTGGAGCGCGGGAATCACGTTGTGGGCCGCCGTGCGAGGCTGCGAGGGCCGCGTCGTCCGGCACCACGTGGGCGTGCCCTGCAGTCGCCCCGCGGCGTGCGCGAACAGACGGAAGCGGCCCAGGTCGGTGGAGCTGCCCGCGTTGTACACCTTCAGCGCGCGGCCTCCGGGGCTGCCCAGGTCTCGCTCGCGGGGAACATGGCGATGGCCGTGCAGCACCAGGTCGCAGCGCCCGGCCACTCGCTTCACGAGCTCCGCGCCCAGCGCCAGCTCGGCCGCATGCGGCCAGCCCATCCGCGTGGCCAGTCGCTCCGGGAAGCTCTCCTCCGGGAGCGGCAGCACGTGGTGGTGCAGGAGCACAGCGGCGAGGGCGTCGCGGGGCGCCTCGGACAGCGCGGCGTCCACCTGGTCCACCACCGCGCGGCTCAGCTCGCCGTGGCTGTTGAAAAAGTTGCGGTTGTGTTCCCCGGTGGAGTCCACGCACACGAGGAAGAGGCCCTCCCGCTCGACGGTGCGAACCTTGTGTCCGTCCATCCATCCTCGGCCCACGTCGTCGCCCGGACGGTCGTGGTTGCCCGGGATGAAGGTGAGCCGTCCTGAGTCGAGCAGCGGCGCGAAGTGGTGCCGGAAGCGGTGGAACTCCGAGCGCGCGCCCTGGTGCGTCAAGTCGCCGGTCACCACGACGTGGTCCACGTTCCGCTTGAGCAGCGCTTCCACCAGGGAGGCCGCCGCGGCGTCGCTCGCGGGGCTCAGGTCCAGATGAAGATCCGACAGGTGTGCCAGCGTTCGGGGGGGCGGCATGGGGAGGAGATAGTCATCGTCCCGAGGCACCGTAAGGGCTGCCGTGTGAATGCGTGGCAAGCGCTGCGCAACGCCTCGGTCACCCGATGAAATCGCCGGCGAGCACGGCCTCGTTCGCGGGCGTGGGACGGCGCTCGAGCCCCGGCGCGGGCGCCGGCAGGAGCCGCGTGCCCGGGCCCACGCGCAGCTTCGTGCCGCGCCAGTTCACCGTGCGGCAGAACAGGCCGTGGCACCATGCGGCAAAGAGCAGCGCGTCCTTCACCAGCACCGCGCCCGCCGCGCTCAAAGGCACCGGCCCGGGGCGCAGCGCCCGCAGGGCGGCCAGGTCCACCAGCACCTTGCCGGCCACCACCAGCGCGGCGGCGGCGGCCGTGAACCGCGAGGGCGCCAGCAGCGCGCCCAACAGGGCCCAGGGCGCGGGGTTGAGCAGCGATTGGGCCAGGTACGTGCCCAGCGACACCGCCGTGCGGTGAATGACACTCCAGCGCAGGTAGCGCTGGAAGAAGGCGTCCACGCTCTTTCGCAGCGACACGTTGAAGACCGGCGCGCGCGCCACCACCACGCGCCGGCCCAGCTTGCGCGTCACCCACAGGCCGATGACGAAGTCCTCGGCGAGCACGTCCTTCACGGAGAAGAAGCCACCGAGCGCCTCCACGTCCTCGCGCCGCAGGGCCATGGACTTGCCCACCACGATGTCCTGCCCCGCGAAGCGCTTGGCGGCGATCATCCCCGCGGCCGCGCTCGACGTCAGGTACAGGTTGTCCAAGAGCGAGCCGAAGGTCTCCTCGCCCAGCCCCGCGACGGGATGTGTCACGCAGCCCACCGTCGGGTCCTCGAAGGCCGCGGCAATCTCATCCAGGTAGCCGGGGGCCACGCGCGTGTTGCTGTCGCTGATGACCCAAAGGTCATGGCGCGCGGCGGCGGCCAGCGTGACCAGCTGGTTCACCTTCGGGTTGAGGCCGGGCTCGCCCACCTGCTGCACCCGCCGGAAGCGGTGCGGCCAGCGCGCCACCGCCTCGCCGGCCACGTCCCAGGCCGGGTCCCTCACGTCCTTCACGCCGAGGATGACTTCGTAGTTGGGATAGTCGAGCGCGGCGAACTGGGCGAGGTTCGCCTCCAGGTCGTCATCCACGCCACACAAGGGCTTGAGGATGGAGATGCCGGGGCGCGCGGAGCTCGCGGGGCGGGCAGGGGGCTCGCGGCGATGCCGCAGCACGAGCGCGTACTGGATGACCAGGGCCGTGAGGCCGACACAGGCGGCTGCCAGGAGAAGGCTGGAGGCGAGGATCATGCCTCCAGGCTAGAGACTCTCCAAGGCGGTCCCGCGAAGCGGGGACGGCGGAGCGGGCAACTCGGCGTGACAGCCGCGTGAAGCCCGCGCCGGGCTACTCGGTGAGGTTGCGGCTGCGCGGGTGGCGCACGTCCTTGCCCCGCACCATGTAGATGACCATCTCGGCCACGTTCATCGCGTGGTCGCCAATGCGCTCCAGGTGCTTGGCGATGAACATCAGCGCCGTGGCGCGGCGGATGTTCTTCGAGTCCTCCATCATGTACGCGAGGAGCTCGTTGAAGATCTTGAGGAACAGGGCATCCAACAGGTCATCGCCCTTGAGGACGTCCTCGGCCTTGTCCGCGTCCCCGGACACGAAGGCATCCAGCGCCTTCTTCACCTGCTGCTGGGCCAGGTCCGCCAGCCGGGGGATGTCCACGTAGGGCGCCAGCGGCGGGACCATGTTGAGGTCCATGGCGCGCTCGGCCAGGTTCACCGCCAGGTCGCCAATGCGCTCCAGGTCGGTGACGATCTTCAGCGCGGTGGTGATGAGGCGCAGGTCGCTGGCCGCGGGCTGCCGCAGCGCGAGGATGCGCCGGCACAGGTCGTCAATCTCCACCTCGAGGCGGTTCACCTCGCGGTCGGCGCTGACGACCTTCTCGGCCAGGGGGGAGTCGCGCTCGGTGAGGGCGCGCACGCTGTTGGCGATGAGGGCCTCCACCTTGGCCCCCATGGCGAGCAGCTTCTCGCGAAGGTCTCGCAGGTCCTGCTCGAACGCCTTGTCGGTATGGGTCGCCGGCATGATGTGGTGTCTTCCTACCCGAACTTCCCGGTGACGTAGTCCTCGGTGCGCTTCTCGCGCGGGTTCGTGAAGATCTGCTCCGTGGGGCCGCACTCCACCAGCTCTCCCATGTAGAAGAAAGCGGTGCGGTCGCTCACCCGCGCGGCCTGCTGCATGTTGTGGGTGACGATGGCGATGGTGTACGTCGACTTCAGCTCGTGGATGAGTTCTTCGATCTTCGCCGTCGCGATGGGATCCAACGCGCTGGCGGGCTCGTCCATCAGCAGCACCTCGGGCTCCACGGCCATCGCGCGGGCGATGCACAGGCGCTGCTGCTGGCCACCGGAGAGGCCCAGGGCGCTCTCGTCGAGCCGGTCCTTCACCTCGTCCCACAGGGCCGCGCCGCGCAGGGACTTCTCCACGCGCGCGCTCAGGGCCGCCTTGTCCTTGAGGCCGCCCACGCGCAGGCCGTAGGCGACGTTCTCGAAGATGGACTTGGGGAAGGGGTTGGACTTCTGGAAGACCATGCCCACGCGGCGGCGCAGGTCCACCACGTCCAGGGCGCGGTCATGGATGCTGGTGCCATCCAGGAGGATGGTGCCGGTGTGGTGCGTGCCCGGGATGAGGTCGTTCATCCGGTTGAGCGAGCGCAGGAAGGTGGACTTGCCGCAGCCGGACGGGCCGATGAGCGCCGTCACCTGATGCTCGGGGATGGCCAGCGAGATGGTGCGGATGGCCACCTTGCTGCCATAGCGGAGGGTGAGCTCCCGCGCCTCCATCTTGTTGCGCGGGGAAGGGGACTGGAGGGGCATGGTGGGCGTGTACCGTCAGTGTCCGGCGGAGGCGGCCTTGCGGCGCGTGCGCGACCGGATGATGACCGCGACGAGGTTGAGGGCGAAGGTGAGCATCAGCAGCACCAGCACGGTGGCGTAGAGCAGCGGCCGCGTGGCCTCCACGTCCGGTGACTGCGTGGCCAGCACGTACGTGTGGTAGCCCAGGTGCATGAACTGCGAGTTCAGGTGCGTGGGCAGGTCCGGCAGGAAGTAGGCCGCGCCCGTGAAGAGGATGGGGGCCACCTCGCCCGCGCCGCGGGAGATGGCCAGCACCGCGCCCGTGAGGATGCCCGGCAAGGCTCCCGGCAGCACCACGCGCACGAGCGTCTGGGATTGCGTGGCGCCCAGCGCGAGGCTCGCCGTGCGGTGATCCAACGGAACGGCGCGCAGCGCCTCCTCGGTGGAGACGATGACGACGGGCAAGGTCAGCACCGCCAGGGTGAGCGCGGCCCAGAGGATGCCGGGCTGCGCCCAGTGCATCTCCTCGTAGCCGAGCGCGCGGTCCAGGCCCTTGCCGACGAAGAGGATGAAGAAGCCCAGGCCGAACAGGCCG
Source organism: Myxococcaceae bacterium JPH2 (assembly GCA_016458225.1). Classification (NCBI taxonomy): domain Bacteria; kingdom Pseudomonadati; phylum Myxococcota; class Myxococcia; order Myxococcales; family Myxococcaceae; species Myxococcaceae bacterium JPH2. The sequence goes on from JAEMGR010000030.1 coordinate 62,812, forward strand.
AAGACGACGGAGGGCACGCCCGCCAGATTGGCCACGGCCACGCGCACCCAGCGCGCCATGCGCGAGTTGGGCGGCGCGTACTCGTGCAGATAGAGCGCGGTGAGCACGCCCACCGGCATCACCGCCAGCGTCATGAGGAGCGTGAGCGCCGCGGTGCCGAAGATGGCGGGGAAGATGCCGCCGCCCATCATGCCGTCGCTGGGGGGCTGGGTGAGGAAGGCCCAGGTGACGTTCGCCGCGCCCCCGCGGAAGACGTCCAGGAGGATGAGCGCCAGCACGGCCACGATGACGAACGCGGCCAGCCCGGTGAGCGACGTGAGCGCCAGGCCCACCGCCTTGCGCGTGGTGTGCTTCATCCCGCGCCTCCCGTCAGTCGCTTCATGACCTTGCGGGTCCAGGACGTGGCGAACATGTTGAGCACGAAGGTGAAGGCGAAGAGCTCCACCCCGATGAAGAAGAGCAGCGAGTAGTGCGGGCTGCCCACCACCACCTCGCCCATCTCCGCGGCGATGGTGGCGCTGAGCGAGCGCACCGAGTCTCCCAGCCGCGCCGACACGATGGCGGCGTTGCCGGAGGCCATGAGGACAATCATCGTCTCACCGATGGCGCGCCCGAAGCCCAGCACGCACGCGGCGAGGATGCCGGGCGCCGCCGCGGGCAGGACGACCTTCCACGCCGTCTCCCAGGGCGTGGCGCCCAGCGCGAGCGAGGCCTCGCGGTAGCTGCGTGGCACGGCGGTGAGCGCGTCCTCGGACACGGTGAAGATGACCGGGACGATGGCCAGCGCCAGGCCCAGGCCCGCCAGCACCGCGTTGAGCCGCGACTCCAGGCCGAAGAAGTCCTGGACGAAGCTGGCCATCACCATCAGCGCGAAGAAGCCGAGCACCACCGAGGGGATTCCGGCGAGCAGCTCGATGGTGGGCTTGAGCACCTCGCGCAGCCGGCGCGGGGCGAACTCCGCCGCGAACAGGGCGCCGAAGACGCCCAGCGGCACGGCGACGAACATGGAGACGAGGGTCGTCTTCAGCGTCCCGATGAACAGCGGAATCATGCTGACCTTCGGGACGCTGGACACGGGCTGCCACACGAACGTGGCCGGACGTCCGGGCCGCGTCACCTGGGGCAGGAACATCTTGGAGAGGCTGGCCTCCTGACGGGCATGCGGATCCGTGAAGAGCCCCATCGCCTCCTTCGCCACGAAGATGAGGATGAGGACGAGGGCCGCGATGCCCGTGAAAGCCACCGCGGTGACCAACCCCGCGATGAGCTTCTCCTTCAACTGCCGGCGCCGCGCCGCCGCCGACAGCGTCGGCACGGGCACCGGTGACGCGAGACTCTGCTCCTGCATGAGCGCCTGTCTATCCATAGCAGCCGAGGGCCTCGCGTGACATTCGTGTGACGCTCGTTACTTCACGGGGAAGTAGCCGACCTTGGTGACGACGGCCTGGCCCTCGGGCGAGAGCGTGAAGTCGATGAACGCCTTCGCCTCGCCGGACGGCTTGTTGCGCAGGTAGAAGAAGAGGTTGCGCGAGAGCGGGTACTTGCCGCTCTTGACGTTGTCCGCCGTCGGGGCGAACTCCTCGCTGCCCTTCTTGATCTTCAGCTCCTTGACGCCCTTGGCGTACGCGGCGCCGCCGTAGCCGATGCCGTTCTTCTCCTTGGCCACCGCGTTGACGACCGCGGCGGTGCCCGGCAGCGTCTGGGCGTTGGAGGCGTAGTCATCGCCGCCCAGCACGTTGTCCTTCACGAAGGAGTAGGTGCCCGAGGAGTTCTCGCGGGAGTAGAGGACGATGGTGGCCGCGGGGCCGCCCACGTCCTTCCAGTTCGTGGTGTCACCCAGGTAGATGCCCTTGAGCTGATCCACGGTGAGGGACGTCACGGGGTTGGTGTCGTTCACGTAGAACGTGACGCCGTCCTTGGCGACGGGAATCTCCACGCCGGTGGTGCTGAAGCGGGCGCGCAGCTTCTCCTGCTCCGCCTCCTTCATCTCGCGGCTGGACATGGCGATGTCCGTGGTGCCGTTCTGGAGCGCGGAGAGGCCCGTGCCGGAGCCGCCGCCGGTCACCTGGACCTTGGTGCCCGGGTTCTTCTTCATGAACTCCTCGGCCCAGCGCTGGACGAGGATGACCATGGTGTCCGAGCCCTTCACGGTGATTGTGCCGGCCTGGGCGGCCAGCGGGGTGGCCAGGGCGAGCAGGGCGGTGAGGGACGAGAGCAGAGTCTTCTTCATGGGAATTGTCTCCTGGGGAAAGGTAGGTCGTGGCCTAGAAGCGCGCCTGCATCTGCAGGGTGAAGAGATTGTCCTTCGGGTCCTTGGCGTCATCGACCTTGGCGGTCATGGGGATCTCGTAGACCGCCGAAACCTTCAGGTTCTCACCAAAGTAGTGCTGCACGAGCAGGCCCACCGTGTTGACGGTGTTGTTGGCGCCCGGCACGCCGTTGGCGGCCACGTTGGCCGCGCCGTTGCGAGGATCGAAGCTGTCGAAGCGCACCGCCACCGCGTCGCTCAGGCCCAGGTTCTGCACCAGCAAGAGCCAGTAGCCGTGGGCCGCGGCGTTCAGGTTGGTGGCGTTGTTGGCACCGCCAAACGTCTTGCCGGCGATGAACTCGCCCTTGAGGGCGGTGCCACCGATGGGCAGCACATCCAGGTAGACCTGGAGGTCCGCGCCAATGCGGGTGCGCTTGTAGGCGGTGCGGAACTCGTCATTGGCCAGCTTGCCGAGCGAGTCGCCGTACCAGCCGGACACGCCGCCGGAGATCCACTTGAGGTCGAACCCGACGCGGCCGATGACGTCCTTGTCCTTGTCGTTGTCCTGGACGGTGCCGGAGTCCGTGCCGTTGCCGTCGAACACGCCGATGTTGAGGCGCAGGAAGTCATAGCGGCCGTTGAGCTTCACGCCGCGGTCGCGCTCGCTGGGCAGGAAGGCGCGGATGACGCGGCTGCGCTCGGGGAACTCGCGGTCGCCGGAGGACTGGGGCGCCTCGTAGCCGAACGGCCACTTGGTCTGGCCCGCGGTGAGCGACCACGTCTGCTTGGTGCCGGGGATGAACAGGGTGGCCTCGGCGTCCTTCAGGACCACGCCCGCGGGAGACGCGTCGATCTGCAGCATCGCCTGGGCCAGGTCCGTGGTGTACGTGGCCTTGAGGCGGCCCCGGCGCACGGTGAAGCGGCTGAAGCCGCCATTGCCGTAGTCATCGAGCGACTCCTGGTACTGGTAGCGCGACTGGATGTAGCCGGAGATCTTCAGCTTCTTCAGGGCGGAGAGGTCGGACTGCGCCGTCGTGTTCTGCTCTTCCAGGGCGGCGACCTTGCCTTCGTCCATCGCGATCCGCTCCTCGATGGTCGGCTCGGCGGCGGCAGGGGCGGCCTCGGTGCTCTGCGCTTCGGAGGGGGCGGGCGTCTGGGGCTCCGCGGACTGCGCCAGGGCCGCGCTGGTGGTCAGGGTGAAGAGGGCAACAAGGAGGTTACGCATGGGTTTGAAGGGCTCCTGAGAAGACCGCGGACTGTCTTCTACGGAGCACTTGTGGCCATTTGACGGCCCCCGCGTGACAACGTGGCAACGAGTTTCAGGAGGCCGACGGATCCACGATTCGGTAGCCCACGCCTCGGACCGTCTCCAGGAGCGCGCGCGCCGTGCCCAGCTTGTCGCGCAGGCGCATCACGTGCGTGTCGATGGTGCGCGTCTCCAGCGAGCTGGACAGCCCCCAGACCTCCTCCAGGAGCAGCTCGCGCGTCTGCACGCGACCCAGCCGCGTCATGAGGTGCTCCAGCAGGCGGAACTCCAGCGCGGTGAGCGCCACCTCGCGCTCGTCGACGTAGAAGCGATGGGACGCCACATCCAGGCGCAAGGGCCCGAGCGTGAGCGGCTGCTGGCCGTCCTTGGGCGAGCCGCCGCGGCGGACGATGGCCTTGAGGCGCAAGACCAGCTCGCGCACGGAGAAGGGCTTGACCACGTAGTCGTCCGCGCCCACCTCGAAGCCCCGGATGCGGTCGGCCTCTTCGCTCTTGGCGGTGAGCATGACGATGAGCACGTCACGCGAGTGCGCGTTCGCCCGGAGCTGGCGGCAGACGTCCACGCCGGACATGTCCGGCAGCATGAGGTCCAGCAGAACGACATCAGGGGGCTGCTCCCGTGCCGAGGTCAGGGCTGCTTCTCCAGTGCCCGCCACCCGGGTGGTGAAGCCAGAGGCGCGCAGGTTGAAATCGATCAGCTCGGCGAGGTCGCGCTCGTCGTCAACGATGAGGACATGGGACATGGCGGCCTCGCACTCTGAGCGCGTCGCTTTGCTGCCGCGTGACACGCCGGCAACAAGTTCGTGACTGCGCTCCCCGCCCGCGTCACGCAAGGGCGCGGGCGGGGGAGCGGTCCCTTAGCTCCGCGGCAGGGGCTTGGCCGCGCGCTCCATCGCGTTGGGCTCGTGGCCGGCGTGCTCGCGTCCCGCGTGCTCAGCGCCCGCGGGGTTCAGCAGCATGGCGGCATCCACCGCGCGCAGCTCGCCGTTGAAGCCGCTGAACGCGATGGTGCGATGCGGCCGGATGAGGGACAGCTCGTACAGCTCCTGGTACGCCACCAGGACCTCGGGCTCGTGGCTCAGCGCGGAGAGCGCACGGCCCACCGCGGACGGGTACTGGCCCTTGGCTTCGGCGACCATGCCCGCGATGTGCGCCTCGGTCTCCGCCTCGAGGAGCGCCACGCGCTGTCGGCCCTCCTCTTCGATGTCCGCCTTGGCGCGCTCCAGTCGCGCGGAGATGGTCTCCAGCACTTGATTGGACACCTCGGGCAGCAGGCTGACGTTGCGGATGAGGACGGCGTCCACCTCCAGGCCCCAGCGCGCCGTCTCGGAGGCGACGTCGCGCTGCAAGAGGTCTCCCAGCTCGTTGCGGTCGCAGAGGATCTGCTGGAACTCGCGGTTGCCGAGGATGGAGATGGCCGAGTGGGTGACGAGGTTGTTGAGCGAGCGATCCCAGTCCGCCACGTCGAACAGGGCCTTGGCCGGGTCCGCGATGCGGAACTCCAGCCACAGGTCCACGATGACGGTGGTGCCGCGCGCGTCGTTGACGTGGATGTTGTTGAACTCGCGGAAGTCTCGTCGCAGCGAGACGGGCACCGTCTTCACCCAGGGCAGGGCGCGGGCGAAGAACCAGTGCCAGCCGGGGCGGGTGATGACGCGCTCCAGCCTGCCGAAGCGCGTGATGAGCACGGCCTCCTCGTCCTCCACCTGGAGGGCGAGCCGCTGGAGGATGCCGAAGAGGAAGGGAAGGGCCGCGAGTCCGAGGACGAGGCCGCCGAGGAAGTGCAGGGTGTCAGGGGAGTTCATCGCGAGTCCTTCCGGTAGATGGTGCGGGCATCGGACGTCACCTCGGAGCGGCGGCGGGCGACGTAGTGGTGCAGGGTGTTCTTCTGGGCCAGCTCGCGCAGGTAGCGGCCCAGGGTGCCAATCTCCGTCTCCACGGCCTTGGAGTGCGCGCGCGCGATGGCGAGCCCGCGCTCGGCGGCGAGCACGCGCTGCTGCGTCTCGGCCTCGGCGCGCGCGTGGGTGGCGTCCGCCTCGGAGCGCGCCTGGATGACGGCGTTGAGCGCGTCGGCCAGTTCGTCCGGGGGCAGCACGTCCGTGAGGTCCACCGCGTTGAAGCCCACGCCGTAGCGCCGGCCGATGCGCGCGCGGCAGAACTCCTCGATGCGCGCGTTGAGCAGGCGCCGCTCGCGGCGGATGAGCGCGTACGAGCCCGGCTCCTCCGCTCCGCTGGGGGCCTTGTCCGGCGCCTCGCGGAAGTTGGCGATCTCATTGCGCAACAGGCAGGTGAACAGGCCGGTGATGTGCTCGATGGGCGAGCGCAGGCCGAAGAGGAAGTGGCTCAGCTCCCGCTCCACCGGCACGTAGCGGAGGATGGAGTCCAGCCGGAGGATCGTGCCGTCCGCCGCCATGGCGGTGCGGCCCCCCTCCTCGCCGGACAGGTCCAGGTTCTGCTCCATCATCGGGACGTGGATGACCTTCTCCCAGGGCCGCTTCTGGTGCAGCCCGGGGCCGTAGGTGCGCAGCCGCTGCGAGTCATCCTCGCGATGCACGGCGCGACCGAAGGACGTGAGCACCGCGAGCTGGCCCTGCTCTACTTGGAAGAAGCAACGGCTCAGGATGAAGGCGCCGTAGAGGGCGACGCCGCCCAGGATTCCGAACAAGAACATCACGAGAGAAACCTCCGAAAGGGATGGAAGGGAGTCAGAAGCGGCCCGGGCCTCGCGGCCTGCGGGAGTTCGCTCCGGGACTGCTCGGGACAAGGGCCTCGCCGTGCGGTCCGTGCCCGGTGGGCACGTGCACGAGGGCGCCGGACTTGACGTACTTGTGGTAGGCGGACGCGAGCCCGCGGTTCACGTCGACCACGTCCTCGTTGAACTCGAGGTGCGACGCCGAGACGAGCGGCAGCTTCTCCGCCTTCTCCGCGGTGTCGACGATCATCCCGTGCGGCACGAAGCGACCGTCGGGGACTTCCACGCCCACCACCACGGCGCCGATGCCGATGTAGCAGTGCGAGCCGACGATGGAGTCGTGCACCACCGCCTTGAAGCCCACGAAGGTGTCGTCCCCGATGAAGCACGGGCCATGCACCAGCGCGTCGTGGGCCATGGACACGTTGCGGCCCACGTAGACGGCCCACTCCTCGCCGCCCACGCGCACGCGCTTGTCCTTGAGGGCGTGGATGACCACGCCGTCCTGCACGTTGGAGTTGTCTCCGATGAAGAACGGCGAGCCCTCGTCCGCGCGCACGGAGCTGCCCGCGGCGATGTGCACGTGCTCGCCCATGGTGACGCGCCCGATGACGGCGGCCTGCTCATGGACGAAGGCCGATGCGGCCCGGTGCGCCCGCGCGCGGATGTTGCGCAGCCACGCGTGGTCCTGCGGCGGAGCCTCGTGGCCGTGGGGATGGCGGGCCTCGGCGCGGTCCTTGTGCAGCACCGCGCGGATGCCGGTGGCCTTGCGCGCCTGCGTCTCGCGCGCCTGCGCCCGCGACTTGCGGGTGAGCAGGAGGTGCACGCCGTGGATGGCCATGCCCGCCGCGAGCCCCGCCACCAGGTGCCCCGTGACGGTGCCGGCCGCGGTGACGATGAAGGCCACCGCGCCCAGCTTCTCCGTGTGCCACAGGTGCCGGAGCGTCTTCAGCTCGATGAGGCGCATGCCCACCACGCAGAGCAGTCCGGCCAGCGCCGCCAGGGGGATGATGGAGAGCTGCTGGGACAGGTAGAGCACCGCGAGCAGCAGCGCGGCGGCGTGCACCAGCGCGGACAGCCGCGTCTTCGCTCCGCTCTGGACGTTGACGCCCGAGCGCACGATGACGCCCGTGACGGGCATGCCGCCAAAGAGCGCCGAGCCCGTGTTGGCCACGCCCTGGCCAATCAGCTCCAGGTCCAGGTGGGGCGGCGGGGCCGTGGGCGCCATGCGCTCCACCGCGCGCGCCGCGAGCAGGGACTCGGCGGCCGCGAGCAGCGCCAGGGGCAGGACCTTCCACGCGAGGGAGAGCCACTGGCTGCCCTCCATCACGGGCAGCGCGGGGAAGGGGAGCGACGAGGGCACATCGCCCACCCGCGCGATGCCCCAGCCGAGGTACTCGGCCAGCGCGGTGATGAGCGCGATGCCCACCAGCGCCGCGGGGAAGCGCTTGAACTGCTGCGTGGAGACGACCAGGAACGCGACGAACAGGCCGCAGAGCACGGCCGTGTACGAGACCTCGCGCAGCCACTCCGGGCGGTCCAGCATCTGCGCCAGCTGCGCCACGGTGTAGTCGAAGCCGAAGAGCTCCGGGAGCTGGCCATCCAGGAGCTTGATGCCGACGCCGGTGGTGAAGCCCACGAGCACCGACTCCGGCACCACGCGGATGAGCTTGCCGCCGCGCGCCAGGCCCATGGTGATTTGCAGCCCACCGATGAGCAGCGCCGCCGCCGCCGCGCCCGCCACGCCGAACTCCGCGACGATGGCCAGCACCATGACGTTGAGCGCCGCGGCCGGTCCCGTCACCTGGAGGGGCGCGCCTCCGAAGATGGCCGCGAGCCCCCCTCCGATGGCCCCCGCGATGAGGCCCGCGGCCGGAGGCAGTCCGCTCGCCACCGCGAGGGCGAGGTTGAGCGGCAGCGCCACCGCCGCCACGGTGACGCCCGCCAGGAGATCCGCGGGCAGGTGGCGGCCGGTGAAGACCTCGCCCCAGGCGCGAGTCCAGGCCTGGAACAGCTCGCGCGAGGGGTGCCGGGGCATCGCGGCTCCGGTGGCGAGTCGGGGCGTGCCCTTCGCCCGCTCATGCATGGGGCGGGGCGCGGGGAGGGGCGTGCGCCTTCTTCTCCCGTCGTGAGGTCGACGGGGTACGGCGTCGATGGATTGAGGATGTGTGGGATTGAGCATGTTACCGAATGAAGGGTGGGCCTCCGGCCATGAGTGTCGCTTCGTGGGTCCAAAGACACACGAAGAGCGATACGCCCGCGAGAGGACGTTCAGGATGGCGCGCGCGACGAGGCCATTCGGCGTCTGGTGTTGCCAGACGCCGATACACACGGGTCGCGAGTCAGACTGCGAGGATTAGACGAGCGGCTCGTCTTCGGGCGCGGCGCAGCGCCGAGGAAGCTGTCGGCGGCGCAAGCGCGAGGCCACGTCATCCGGCGGCTCGCTGGGGCCAGAGAGGCCCGCGGCGGGCAGCGGATGGGCCTTCAAGAGGCGGGCGAGGAAGGCATCCAGCTCGGGGCCGCCGAGGAGGGGACGACCTCCCAGCCGAGGCGCGCTCCGAGGCTTCGCGGCGAAGACCTTGAACTCGAGGTCCGCCCGGTGATGGTCCTCCTCGAAGGGACTCTGCTGGCCGTTGCCCTGTCCCTGGCCCACACGGACCGTGGAGGTGAAGGGCTTGGCGGGCGCCATCACGCCGGGGAGGAACCCCAGGCCAATGATGATCAGCGCCAGCAGAGGCAAGCGAAGCGCCGAGCGGAGCCCGTGGGTGGCCTGCGCGTCTCGCGCTGACTCACCGCTCGGACCCTGAGCCGATGCCTTGTCGTGTCTGGCCTTCTGAAGACACATCACCTGCACCCCGAACACTTCGCCGCAGGGCGTATTCCTGACCTGGAATTGTGTGCGGCGCAAGCCTTGTTCAAGGGCCTTCCGCACTCTCCGATTTCTCGGAGAATGGGGAGTCGCGCGGGGATGATTGGCAGTGGTCGCGCCGCTCGTCCCGTCGTCGCGGAAGTCGGCGTGGTGGGGCGAGCCGATGTCAGGGGCGAAGCAAGGCGCGGCCCGGCGAGGCGACCCACCCGAGTGTGAAGCCTTCATCGTTCGGGATGAGCGCGACGGCGGCGCCCTTCCTCAATTTGTCCGGAAGGCTGTGTCCCAGCGCGAGCGCCACGGCGCGCTCCAGCGAGGGGTTGTGGCCCACCAGCGCCCAACCCGGGCCTCGCTCGCGCGCCAGCTTGACGATGCGCTTGTGCGCGCCATTGAGCGGCATGAGCGCGGGCGAGACCTCCACCTCCGAGAGGCCGAACGCCTCCGCGAGCAGCTCCGCGGTCTGCACCGCGCGGACGAGGGGACTGGTGAGGATGCCTCGCAGGGGCACGCGGCGCGCCAGCTTGCGCGCGTGCTGGCGGAAGGCGATGCGGCCCTCGGAGGTGAGGGCGCGGGCTTCATCGCCCAGCGAGTTCGAGTCCTCGGCCACGGCGTGGCGAACGATGAGCAGGGGCAGGTCGTGTGCGGCCATGGGCGCGCGTTGTAGAGCAGCCCGTTCGTCCGCGTTTGACAAGCGCGCAAACTGCGCGGGCGTTGTCTACTCCACGCCACCCACGAAGAAGGACACGAGCAGCAGCGCGAGCACTCCCGCGGTGATGGCGACGAAGACGCGATCCCTCTGGAGGCGGAACACGCCCAGGGACAGCGCCACCCGCAGCACGGGCACGGACATCATCACCAGCAGGCCCGCCATGACGAAGGACTGCCCGCGCACCGCGAGCACGCCTTGAAAGACATCCGTGAGGCGATGCAGGCCGTGGTCCGGCGCGGTGAGTCGCTCCAGCGCCGTGGGAGACGAGAAGTAGTCGGGGTGGTGGAAGAACGTCAGCCCCATGCCCACGGCGACCAGCGACAGGCTCAGCATGACGCCGCCGCGAAGCAGCATGCTGATGAGCAGCTCCGGCGTGAGCGCGGGCGCCTGGGGAATGGGGGCCGCGACGGGAGCGCTCGGCCGCGGCTCGGGAGAGGACAGGCTCATCCGTGCACGCCCTTGCGCAGCATCTCGAAGGCCACCCACAGCAGCACGACGACGAACAGGGCCCGCAGCCAGCCGCTGCTCAGCTTCGTCATGAAGCGCGAGCCCGCGAACGCGCCCAGCGTGACGCCCACGCACACCGGACCGGCGATGAACGGGTCGATGTCTCCGCGCGCGAAGTAGATGCCCGCGCTCGCCGCCGCCGTCACGCCAATCATGAAGTTGCTGGTGGCCGAGGACACCTTGATGGGCAGTCCCATGGCCAGGTCCATGGCGGGCACCTTCAGGGCGCCCGACCCGATGCCCAGCAGGCCACTCACCGTCCCAGCCACGTACATGAGCCCGAGCCCGATGAGCGGCCGGCGCACGCGATAGGCCACCTCGCTCCCGGAGGACTCATCGAAGTAGCTGCTGTGCAGGCCCAGGCGATCCGCCAGCGCGTCGTTCGACTCCACCGCGCGCGAGGGTTGCTCCCGCAGCTTGCGCAGCATCGCGAGCGCCGAGTACGCCATCACCGCGCCGAAGAGGAGGTAGAGCCCGCGGCCTCCCACCACGCCCGCCAGCAGCGCCCCGGTGAGCGCGCCGGCCGTGGTGGCCAGCTCCAGGAACATCGCCACGCGCATGTTCGCCAGGCCATCGCGCACATACGCCGCGGCGGCGCCACTGGACGTGGCGATGACGGAGACGATGGACGCGCCCACCGCGTAGCGGATGTCCACCTTCAGCACGAGGGTGAGGATGGGGATGAGGATGAGCCCGCCGCCGAGTCCCAGCAGCGAGCCGAGCAGGCCCGCCACGACGGAGACGACCATCACGAGCGCGACGAAGTTGAAGGGGGTGGCGAGCACGCGACGCGCATCATCCTCTCCCGCGCCCCGCGCACAACCCCTTTGGCAGCCCCTGGCTCGGCTGGCCGGCTGCTCACGGGCCCGGAAGGACGTTACGGCGGGGGCTTTGGCTCGGGATGCTCTGGAGCGGGTGGGGTCTCCGGCACCTGGGGCAGGGGCCAGCCTTGGAACATGGGCCAGGCGCGGTACGCGTCATAGGGGTGCTCCGGCGCGGTGGGGGCGGGCTCGGGGCGCTCCGGACGCATCGGGTGGGGTGGCGAGCGCAGCAGCACGTAGGAGAGCACGGAGCACAGCAGGGCCAGGGCGGCGATGCTCCACGCGCGGGCCCGGTTGTCCATGCGGTGAGTCTCCTCGTGAGGGGCTAGAAGCGCCCGTGTTTCAACACCTCGGTCTTGGAGATGGTGCCCAGCAGGTGCCGCGCGTCATCCACCACGGGCAGTCGCTCCAGGGGCGTGCGAGCGAAGCGGGTGGCCACCTCCGCGAGTGACAGGCCCGGCGTGATGGGCTGCACGCGTCGGTCCATGACGTCCGCGGCCACCGTGGCCTGGAGGAGCGAGTGGTCCGGCAGGTGCCCCTTCAGCTCGTCCAGGACGATGACACCCAGCAGGCGCCCGCTCTCGTCCGTGACGTAGAGGTCCATGCCCGGGGGCTGCTCCAAGAGGAGCACCACCACCTCGTCGAAGGGCGCAGAGGGCGGCACGCGCAAGGTGACTGGCGTGAGCATGCCGCGCACACCCTCCTCGCGAAGCCAGTAGGGGACCGAGTCGGGCACGCGCACGTCGCGGCGGTTGAGCACCGACGTATAGAGGGACTCGGGCTCGAGCCATCGGCTCACCGCCGTGGAGACCACGGCGCCCAGCATGAGGGGCAGGATGAGGCCATAGTCACCGGTCATCTCGAAGATCATCAGCACCGCGGACACGGACGCGTGCGTGGTGCCCGCCAGCACCGCGCCCATGCCCAGCAGGGCGTACGCGCCGCTCGGTGCGCCACCGGGCGCGAAGTGCCCCACGACGACACCGAACGCGCCACCCAGCAGCGCGCCGAAGAAGAGCGATGGCGTGAAGAGCCCGCCCGGAACACCCGCGCCCGCGCACAGCGACGTGACGGCGAGCTTGGCCAAGGGCAGGCCCAACAACAGCAGCAAGGGGAGTCTCCCATGCAGCGCCATGTTCACCGGGTCGTATCCATTGCCGAGCAGATAGGGCCAGCCCATCGCGGCCAGGCCCACCACCGTCATGGCCGCGAGCGGGAGGAATGGAGCCAGCCACGTCGGCGCGCGGTCGAGCAGATCCGACAGCGCGTTGATGCCACGCACGTAGCCCGCGGACGCGGCGCCCAGCAACACGCCGAGCAGGAGCGTGAGGAGCAGCTCGCGCGGATGGGTGAGGACGTAGTGCGGGATGACGTAGCTGGGGTGATCCGCGATGAGCGTGCGGGACACCAGTGTTGCCACGACGCACGACACGACGATGGGGCCGAACAGCTCCAGCGCGAAGCTGCCGAGCAGGACCTCGAGCCCGAAGAGTGCCGCGCCGATGGGCACGTTGTACGCGGAGGCAATGCCCGCCGCGGCGCCGCAGGCCACGAGCAACCGGGCTTGGCCGGGGCCCAATCGCAGACGCTGCGCGAGCGCGGATCCGCTGGCCGCGCCCGTCTGCAACAGGGCACCTTCGCGTCCCAGCGGCGCGCCGAGTCCCACGACGATGATGGACACGAGCCCGCGGAACAACGCGCGAGGCAGGGGCAGACGTCCGGACTTCACCCAGATGGACTCGATGATGCCCGCGGTGCCGTGGCCGCGCAGCGGCTGGCCCACGAGCAGGGACACCAGCGACACGAGCGCGCCGCCGAGGACGGGAACGAGGAAGCGGCGCCAGGTAGGAGAGGCCATCGCGCCCGCGATGAACTCGTCGCCGTTGACGTGCCAGAACAGGTTCTGGGTGACGCGCAGCACCTGGAGCAGGGCCACGGCGCCCAGTCCGGAGATGAGGCCCACGCCCACCACCATGGCCCAGAAGCGCCGCTCCTGATTCGTCAGGCCCTTGAGCAATCCACCGAGCTGGGGCGACAAGGGCCGGCGTGCCCGCCCGCCTGGGAGGGAATCACCTCGCGCTGATTCAGGGGTGGTGTCCACGTTCTCGCAATGTAGGGACGCGACTGAGGATGCACCGCCCGCGAGGGAAGGGCTCCTCGCTCGTCCCCCGGCATGGCGCCCAAGCGCCGCACGTGCTCATCGGTACGGCTTCGAAGCCTCACGCTCGCTCGACGGTACATCTCCGGAGCGTCGCGCTCGGCCCGCGGGGACCTGGGCACTTGCCCGCTCGACCGCACAGAACGCGAGGGAGGGCCGATGGTGCTGCTTGCTCTCCGCGCCGAACGAACACGCCGATGCCGCTACTGTGCCGCAGGGCGGGACGGCGCGGAGTCGTTCCTCGCCTCGCGTTGGGTCGCAGGCGTGGATGCAGGCGCCCGTGGTGCGCGAGGCGGCGTGGCCGGCGCCGCGCCCAGGTGGAGCCCCACGCCCGACGGCGGAGGTCGCGGCAGCGTCAGGAGTGTCTCCGCCAGGGTCGCCGCGTCCGTGGGCTTGGGTGCCAGGTGGTCCGCCAGCTCCGCGGCGGTATCGCTGAGGTCGCGATGCGCATTGATGGCGCGGTCGAGCGCCTTCTGCATCCGGGCCGTGGCGTCGAAGGTCTGCCGCGACTCCGCGGATGAAGGCAGTGCCTCCTGGAAGGAGAAGGCGAGCGTCGCGTCCCGGCGCAGCGCATCCAGCAGTCGCGCGAGCTGTTGCTGCAGCTCCGCGTCCTGTTCGGCGCGGATGCTCTCGCGCAGACCTCGCTCACCACCGAACCACACGCGCCCGGGCTCACCGAAGGCGCCGGCCACGCGCGCCTTGAGGTCCTCGAGCACCACGAGCGGATAGACCTTGCGCGGGAAGTCCTGCCCGTAGATGGCGAAGAGCAGCGAGCCATCCGTGCGCGGATACACCGCGGCGGTGTGGTTCCCGAAAGGGAAGAACGGCGTGGCGGTGGCCTCCACTCGCTTGGCCATGCGCTCGCGCGCGGACGCATCCAGCGGTGCGTTCTCCTCGAAGGCTCGCCGCGTGCTGCGGCGCAGCGTCGTCATCAGCTCGCGCACTTGATCGATTCCCACGACGACGTTGAGCGCGCTGCCTCGCGAGTACCCCGCGTGATAGACGCCCACCAGCTCGAACTCGCCCGTCTTGCACGAGATGGCCAGCACCGGCGAGCCCGAGTTGCCCGGAGACAAGAGCGCGTCCACGACGAAGTCATCGTGGTTCCAGTCCTTGTACTCGTCGTGGTCGAACGCGGAGATGACCTTCCCGACGTTGGTCGCGTTGAACACGCCCAGCGGGAAGCCGCGCACGTCCACCACGGTTCGCTCGCGCAGCGATGCACTGCGGCCCACCTTCCACGGCATCACCGCGAGCGGCGACTTCGTCTTGATGATGGACATGTCGAGCTGGGGATCACTCACCACGCGGGACAACGGAATGTCATCCCGCTCGAAGGCATCCGACTCGTTGTCCACGATGCGCAGCCCGTCCCCCACGCGCTTGCACCCCGGCGCCACGCCCTCCACCGGATGGGACTCGTCGGTGACGGCGGGCCACTCGGTGACGTGCTCGTTGGTGAGCAGCAGCGTCTCGCCGCCTTGCTGCCGATAGGCGAACGCCGTGCCGTGCGCCGACACCTGGGTCCGGCTGCGGCGCACGTTGCCCTCGGGGCCGTACGACAGGCACTCATACGTCGCGGTGCTGCGCACGCAGTAGGTGTACTTGCGCGTGGACTGCTCATACGCCCGTGCCTGGGCGGACAGCGACGAGAAGCTGTCTGCGTACTCGCCCTCGCAGAAGGGGGCGCTGTCGGGGTGCGTGGTTCGGGGGGACTCGGGAGGAGGGCCCGCCTGGGCGAGCGACAGCGTCACCACCGACAGTCCGACCGTCCACCAGGACATGCGCCCCTCCTCTCGAGCCGCCGCCCTCCATGGCTAAGGCGTCGGAGCGGTGGATGCACCTGGAGGCGCGCGAGGAAATGCGTGGCATCGGGTGTGAAAGCCCGCTGCACGTCACAACAGGGCACGCACGTCCGGGAGTGGACACGCCCGCTGGTCGACGGGGAACCTACCCGTCCAGGTCGTGCAGCACGTCGAGCGGCAGCGGCGTCGCGTCCGTCACCGTGCCGTCCATGTCGGTGGGCAGCGACGACGGATCCACATCGGGAGGCGGGGCGTCATCGCAAGGCGCGGCGACAGGCCGACGCGAGGCAGAGCCCGGAGGCGGTCGCAGCACGGGCCCCGGTGGGGGCAGGCCCGAGTGGCGGCGCGCGGCCTCCATGAGCGCGTGGTGGTGCCGGTAGCGCGCCTCCACCAGCTTGTGGATGAGCAGCGGTCCACCGGGCACGCGCCGCGCGGTGAGCGCCTGGGTGGCCTTGCGCACCGGGTAGCGCACGCGGCGGATCTGCACCCGCCAGCCCTTGGGCGTGAAGGTGAAGACGCCGTAGGCGGGGCGCAGGTCACCATCACGGGGAATGCCCGCGCTGGCGACATCGGCGATGAGCATCCGCCCCACGCGGCGGCGATAGGGAAAGTGCAGGTGCCCGAACGCGCACGCCGCGGCATCCAGGTGCGTGAAGAAGCGCCGCACCGCCTGGTCATCCAGCGTGGGGTCCAGGGACTCTTCGAGGTTGCGGGGATTGGCGTGGCAGACGAACAGGTCCTGCCCCTTGCGCGGCGTGTAGCGCACGGAGAAGGGCAGGCCCCCCAACTGCTGCAAGAGCGTGTCGCCGAGCTGATCCCGCGTCCAGCGCAGCAGCTCCGTCTTCCAGTGGTCCCGCTCGCGGTACGCCCCGCCCAGGTAGTTCCCCGCGAGGTAGCAGTCGGTGTTGCCCATCAGCAGCGAGTCGCAGCGGCTGGTGAGCAGCTCCACCGTCTCTCGAGGGTGGGCACCGCGCAGCGCCAGGTCACCGGCCGCGACGATGTAGTCGGGGGCGACCGAGCGCGCGATGTCCTCGAGGACCGCCTCGCAGGCAGGAAGATTGCCGTGTATGTCCGCGAGGATGGCGACCCGCATGGTCGCGCCCATCCTATCCGGTCGCCGCCTCCGGGGTAGCCGCGGGCAGAAAAATCGTGAAGGTGCTGCCCACGTTCGGCTGGCTCTCCACCTTGATCTCCCCCGCCATGGCGCCCACCAGATGTTTCACGATGGAGAGGCCCAGCCCCGTGCCGCCCATGTCCCGGCTGCGGCCCTTGTCCACCCGGTAGAATCTCTCGAATATACGATAAAGATGCTTTTGCTCGATTCCGACGCCGGTGTCCTGGACGCGCACCACGCAGCGGCCATCCTCGAGGGTGCCGTAGACATCCACGCGGCCGCCGGCGGGGGTGTACTTCACGGCGTTGTCGAGCAGGTTGAGGAGCACCTGCTCGATGGCCCGCTCGTCGCCCTGGGCGCGCAGGTCGGGGGGGACGTGCAGCTCGATGTGCTGTGACTTGCCCTCGGCCTTGAGCCGCACGGCCTCCGCGGCGCGCGCGGACGCGATGGCCAGGGGGACGCGGGCCTGCTGGAGATGCACCTCACGGGCCTCCAGGCGGGAGAGCTCGAGCAGGTCCTCCACCAGCTCGGAGAGGCGCTCGGACTGGCGGTGGATGATGTCCACCATCTTGGGGGCCACCTGCGGGTCGTTCAGCGCGCCGCCCTGGAGCGTCTCGGCGTAGCCGCGAATCGCGGTGATGGGCGTGCGCAGTTCGTGCGAGACGTTGGCGACGAAGTCCTTGCGCACCTTCTCCAGGCGGCGCAGCTCGGTGACGTCGTGGAAGACGGCGGCGCTGCCGGGCAGGTCCCCACCGAGCGGCGTCACCCGCAGCGACAGGGTGCGGGGGAACAGGCCCTCGAGTGTCAGCTCCAGCCGCGTGGACTCTCCCTCCCGGCACGCGCGGCTCACCGCGTCGTTGAGGGCCTCGTTGCGGATGAGGGCGAGGGGGCGCTGGCCGATGATTCCGCCCGCGGGCTGGTGGAGCAGCTGCGTGAGCGCGTCGTTGTGGCGCACCACGGTGCCCTCGGCATCGGTGACCCAGATGCCCTCGGCCATGCCATCCAGGACGGCGGTCAGCGTGCGAGCGCCCTGGATGAGCTCCGCGTTGCGCGCGGATAGCTGGGAGTGGAGCGAGTCGATGGCGCCCTCCAGGCTCGTGAACTCATCGAGCCGGTCCGACGGCGGGGCCATGGTGGACGTCCCGTCGGCGCGCCCGAGCGTCTTGCGCGCCAGGGCGCGGAGCTGCTGCTCGGACACCTGTCGGCTCGTCCCCAGCGCGATGGCGGAGCCCGCCAGCGTCACGAGCGACGCGGCCAGCGCGCCTCCCGGCTGACCAAAGAGCGCGAGCAACACGGCCACCAGCGCGGCTGGAAGCAGCAGCGGGACCAGGAGGGTGCGCAGGGACATGTCGCCTCAGGGGGGGCTGAGCTTGTAGCCAACGCCTCGCACCGTCTCGATGATGTCGCCGGCGGGGCCGAGCTTCTCGCGAAGGCGCTTGATGTGCGTGTCCACCGTGCGGGTGTGGATCTCCGCCTGGATGCCCCAGACATCGGACAGGAGCACCTCGCGCGTCTGCACGCGGTCGCTGCGCTCCAGCAGGGTGCGCAGCAGCCGGAACTCCAGCGCGGTGAGCACCACTTCCTCGCCCTTGACGCGCACCTGATGCCGCGACGTGTCCAGGCTGATGTCCCCCGCCGAGAGCACCGCCGCGGGCCCTTCCTCCGCGTCCGCGCGGCGCAGCACGGCCTTGACGCGCAGGAGCAGCTCGCGGACCGAGAAGGGCTTCACCACGTAGTCATCCGCGCCCAGCTCCAACCCCTGGATGCGGTCGGCTTCCTGTCCGCGCGCGCTGACGATGACGACGGCGGTCTTCTTGAGGTCGGGATCGCTCTTGAGCATCCGCAGGACCTCGCCGCCCGCGACATCGGGCAGCATGAGGTCCAGCAGGACGAGGTCCGGCGGGGCGGCGCGAGCACGGGCCAATCCTCCAGCTCCCGTGTTCGACGACTCGGTCTCGAAGCCCGCGGCGCGAAGGTTGTAGTCGACGAGCCCGGCGAGGTCCTGCTCGTCCTCGATGATCAGGATGCGTGCCATGTGTCCGGCCCCCCTACCAGAATCCGTGTCGTGCGCTTTGTAGCAAGCCTGCGACGAAACCCCAGCGCTCCGGGCTTGCCCTCTCGCCGGGCAACCCGAAGGCCGCTCACTGCGCGAGCGTGGGGTCGCAGTCCTGGGCGGCGAGCGTCAGCGGCGCGGCGACCAGCGTGGCGTTGCGGCCCCCGTTGACCTCTCGGAGGTAGTTGCAGGAGCTGCCCAGGAAGCGCGGCGGGCTGTCCGAGGACAGCGCCTCGATGACCAGGGCGTAGTCGCGGCCCACGGGCACATCCACCTCCAGCGCCTGGGATGCGCTCTCCAGGTTGACCGGAAAGCGCAGCGCGCGGGCCTGGTGCCCGGAGCCATTGGTCAGCATGAGGAGGTCGTTGGAGGTCACCTGCCCGGCCAGACAGGTGCGCTGCAGGTCGGCGCAGCTGCGGCGCGAGCCGTCCTTGAGGACGACCACCTGGAAGGCCCCGAGCTGGCTGGCGGCCGAGGCGCTGACGCGCAGCTCCATGCCCAGGTTTCCACCCGCATCGGCGGACTCGGCGCCGCACGCGGAGAGCCCCAGGCACAGCACGGCGGAAAGAAAGAGGCGCTTGCTCATTGCGGATCCACGCGGACGGTGATGGGGACGCGACCACGCTCCCCCGAGGACGACAGGGCCACGACGCCCGCCGTGCCCCCGATGGCGACCGCGCCCACGGCCACCCACAGCCAGGGGCTCTTGTACCAGGGCCGGGAGGTGTCCTCGGCGACGGCCGGAGCCGCCACGGCCCGGGGCATCACCT
The DNA here is from genome assembly GCA_016458225.1 of Myxococcaceae bacterium JPH2. Classification (NCBI taxonomy): domain Bacteria; kingdom Pseudomonadati; phylum Myxococcota; class Myxococcia; order Myxococcales; family Myxococcaceae; species Myxococcaceae bacterium JPH2. The sequence goes on from JAEMGR010000030.1 coordinate 81,821, forward strand.
GGAACACGAGCGGCTGATACGAGTCCCCGCGTCCGGCCAGCCGGCGCTGCGCCGCGTCCGCGACCTCGAAGTAGTACTCGACCTCGTACGAGGTGGGCTCCGCCGGCAGTTCGTAGGCGGGCACCGTCGCGCGGTAGTGCTCCGGCGCGCCACGCTCACGCGAGAAGTCCACCGAGTTGAAGCCCTGCGCGCCCACGCGCCGGTAGAAGAGGCGCGCCCGGGCGCCGAGCGCCATGTCCTGGATGGTCGCGGTCACCACCACGGGCTCGCCCGGAGTGGGGTCCGGGATGGGGTCCACCTCCAGTGTGACGGGGCGCAGCCGGCGGCTCTTGATGTCCTCCTTCAGCTTCGCGAACAGCGCTCGAATTTTCGGCGGCGCGCTGCGGGCCAGCTCGAAGTCCGGACGGGCCTGGAGCAGCTTCTCGTAGGCCGCGCGCGCGAGCGTCTCGTCACCGAGGTAGAGCGCCGTGAGGCCCTGCAGGCGGTAGAGCTCCACCAGCTGATCATCGGTCACGTCCGGCGCGTCCAGGCCGGCCTGCACCGTCTTCAGGGCCGCCTCGAACTCACCGGCGTCCAGCTGGGCCCGTGCCTGGGTGATCTCCGGACTCGCGAGCCCAATCTGTGAGAAAGGAAGAGGAGGGTAGAGGGGACGGGCGGAGCTGGGCACGGCGAGCGCCACGCCCAGAATACAGACACCCACACGCATGCTGGTGGCTTGACGACGCATCAGTGGGCGGAAAGTACCAGAGGCGTGTCTGGGGGATCCATGGTGGGCGTGAGCCGACGCGTTACGATGGGGCAACGGGGACACGGAGCCGATCGTGGAATCCGGCGTGTTGACTGCAAGGGGGAGTCCCTCTATGTTGCGCGCCCTTTTGCCTGGAAGCCTTGTAGATGGTCGTAAAGATTGAACAAATCAAAGAGACGGGGCTGACGCTCGACGAGCCCGTGGGTCTCCCTCTGCTGACGGAGGTGCTGGAGGGCGCGGCGTCCGGCACGGACACCGGCTTTCAGGCGACCGGTCCGTCCACGCTCCACGCGACCTTCCGCAAGGTCAGCGGCGGCGTGCTGCTCGAGGGCAAGCTCACGGCGCACCTGAAGGCGCCCTGCAAGCGCTGCCTCGCCGACGTGTCGCTCGACCTGCCTGTGTCCTTCCTGCTCAACCTGGTGCCCGCGTCCCTGGCCCGGGGCGACGACTTCAAGGATGACGACGAGTCCTCCATGGAGAAGAAGGAGCGAGGGCAGGGGGAGTCCGGCGGCTCGTTCGAGTTGGAGTCGGCGGACCAGCAGGTCTTCGATGGAAAGACGATCGATCTGGATCCGATCGTCCGGGAACAGGTATTGCTCGCGCTCCCGATGAACGCTGTCTGTCGGGAAGACTGCCAGGGGCTCTGTGCGCAGTGCGGCCAGAACCTCAATGAGAAGAAGTGCGGCTGTGAGACGAAGGTCGTTGACCCTCGGCTGGCACCGCTCAAGAACATCAAGCTGAACTGACGGTCCCTATGCCCCTCGCAAGGCGCGAGGGGGGACGGGATCGAAGCCGAGGTGAGTCGTGGGAGTTCCCAAGAAGCGGACGTCGAAGATGCGCCGGGATCGCCGCCGGGCGGCCAACAACAACCTGCGGTCGGCCGTGCAGGTCATCAAGTGCGCCAAGTGCAAGGAGCCGGTGCTTCCTCACCGCGCCTGCGCGGCGTGCGGAACGTACGGCGGCCGAGAGGTCATCGCGACGCAGGCGTAGTCCACGGACGCCACGCCAGTGCGCCTCGTCCTCGATGCCATGGGCGGCGATCACGCCCCCGGTGCCGTCGTTGATGGGGGCGTACTGTTCGCGCGGGCCTACCCCGGGCACGAAGTCGTGCTGGTCGGGGATGAGGCCCGCGTGCGTCCCGTGCTGGAAAAAGCGGAGCCGCCCGAGAACGTCCTCTTCCGCCATGCCTCCGAGGTGGTGGAGATGGACGAACACGCGTCGGCGGCCTTCCGACGCAAGCGTGATTCCTCGCTCCGGGTGGGCTTCGAGCTCGTCCGAGATGGCGAGGCGTCCGCGTTGGTGTCAGCTGGCAACTCGGGCGCGGTGATGGCCGGAGGGCTGCTGACGCTGGGGCGCATCCCCGGAGTCGAGCGGCCTGCCATCGCGGCGCTGTTCCCAGCGCTCAAGGGCGGTGGGCGGTGCCTGCTGTTGGACGCGGGCGCCAATGTGGACTGCCGGCCCTTGCACCTGGCCCAGTTCGCCGTGCTCGGCGAGGCGTACGTGCGGATGCGATTGGGCATCGCGCGTCCTCGCGTGGCGGTGCTCTCCAACGGTGAGGAGCCCTCCAAGGGCACGGTGCTCACCCGCGAGGCGAGCGCGCTGCTGCGCGGCTCCCCGCTGGAGTTCGTGGGCTACGTTGAGGGCAAGGACCTGTTCTCCGGCGACGTGGAGGTCGTCGTGACGGATGGGTTCACCGGAAATGTCGTGCTCAAGACATCCGAGGGCGTGGGCATGGGCATGGCGGGGCTCATGCGGCAGGCCATCGAGAAGCGGGGCGGCCTGCCCGAGAAGCTCGGTGCGCTGCTCCTCAAGCCGACCCTCGCGGGGCTGCGCCGCGTCATGGATTACGCCGAGTACGGCGGTGCGCCGCTCCTCGGAATCCAGGGCGTGGGCATCGTCGCCCATGGTCGTTCCTCGCCTCGCGCCATCTTCAACGCGCTCGTCACGGCGCTGCAGGCGGCGCGCGCGGGCATGCAGGAGGAAATGACACGTTGCATTCGCAACGCAGCTGCATGGCTCCCTGCCCAGCAGAAGGGAAAGAAGGCGACAGACGCTAACGAATCCGATTAGAGAACGATGGCCGAGCGTTGGGTTCCGAAGACACTCCGGAGTTCCCGTGGAACGCACCCAAATCGTCGGAACCGGTTCGTACGCCCCAGCGCGCGTCCTCACCAATCAGGACTTGGAGCGCCTCGTTGACACCACCGATGCGTGGATTCGAGAGCGCACCGGCATCGAGGAGCGCCGTCAGGCCGCTCCAGATGAGTCCACGAGCGACATGGCCGTCCAGGCGGCAAGGCCCGCGCTGGCCATGGCGGGGCTCCAGCCCGAAGACCTGGACCTCATCGTCGTCGGCACCGTGACGCCCGACATGCCCATGCCCTCCTGCGCGGCCTTCGTGCAGGCGAAGCTGGGGGCTCGGCGCGCCTTTGCCTTCGACGTTGCCGCGGCCTGCTCGGGCTCGCTCTACGCGCTCAGCGTCGCGGACCAGTTCGTGCGCACGGGCCAGGCACGGCGCGCCCTGGTGATTGGGGCGGAGCTCTTCAGCCGGTCGCTCGACTGGTCGGACCGCAATACCTGTGTGCTCTTCGGCGATGGGGCGGGGGCGTTGGTGCTGGCGCCCGCGTCGGAGGCGGAGGACTCCGGCCCTCCGCGCGGCATCCTCTCCACGCACCTGCGCACGGACGGCGCCCACGCGGAGATTCTCACCATCCCTGGCGGCGGCTCGCGCATGCCCATGACGGAGGAGGTGCTGCACGAGCGGCTGAACACCGTCCACATGAATGGCCGGGAGGTCTTCAAGTTCGCCGTGCGAGCCCTGGTCGACTGCACCCAGGAGGCCCTGGCGGCGCATGGGCTCGAAGCGGGCCAGGTGGACCACGTCATTGCGCACCAAGCCAATCTGCGAATCCTGGAGGCGGTGCTGGCTCGGCTGGAGATTCCGCGTGAAAAGTGCTGGCTCAACCTGCACAAGTACGGCAACACGTCGTCCGCTTCGCTGCCCATTTCCCTGGATGAAGCGCTGCGCGCTGGTCGCCTGAAGCGCGGGGACATCATCGTGATGATGGCCATTGGCGCGGGGATGACCTGGGGAACCGCGGTGGTGCGCTGGTAGGACAACAGGAGGTAGGACCGCAACATGTCGAAGGTCGCGTTCGTTTTCCCGGGGCAGGGCAGTCAGGTCGTTGGGATGGGCAAGGATCTCTACGAGGCATTCCCCGAGGCCCGGGCCGTCTTCGACGCCGTGGATGATGCGCTCGGCGAGAAGCTCTCCACGACGTGCTTCGAGGGCCCCGAAGAGGCGCTCAAGCTCACCGCCAACACGCAGCCCGCCATCCTGACGGTGTCCCTGGCCGTCCACGCGGTCTTCGCCAAGCGCGGACCCGCGCCGGCCTTCGTGGCGGGCCACTCGCTGGGCGAGTACTCCGCGCTGGTGGCCGCTGGGGCCATGGGGCTGGCGGATGCCGCCCGGTCCGTGCGCGCGCGCGGCACCTTCATGCAGGACGCCGTGCCCGCGGGCGTGGGGGCCATGGCCGCCGTGCTTGGCCTGGCGCCTGAGAAGGTGAAGGCCGCGTGTGATGCGGCCGCGCAGGGGCAGGTGGTGTCCCCGGCCAACTACAATTCACCCGAGCAGACCGTCATCGCCGGAGACGCCGCCGCCGTCGAGCGCGCGGGCGTCCTGTGCAAGGAGGCGGGCGCCAAGAAGGTCATGCCGCTGCCCGTGTCCGCGCCGTTCCACTGCGCGCTGATGGACCCCGTGAAGCCGCGGCTCGCCGAGGTGCTGGGCCGCGTGTCGCTCTCCGCGCCCCAGGTGCCGGTGGTGACCAACGTGGAGGCGCGGCCGAACTCGGACGTGGCCCGCGTGGTGCCGCTGCTGCTCGAGCAGGTGAGCGCGCCGGTGCGGTGGATCGAGTGCGTGGAGGCCCTCAAGGCCGAGGGCGTCACGCGCGTGATTGAGCTGGGGCCGGGCAAGGTGCTGTGCGGACTCGTGAAGCGCATCACGAAGGACATCGAGACGTTCAACGTGGAGAACACCGCGACCCTGGACAAGGTGCTCGCGGCGCTGGGGGCGCAATGAGCGGCTTCAAGGACAAGGTCGTGCTGGTGACAGGCGGTTCGCGCGGCATCGGCCGGGCGTGTGCGCTGGCGTTCGCGAAGGCGGGCGCGGCCACCGTGGTCATCAGCTACGTGGGCAACGAGGCGGCCGCGCAGGAGACGGTGGCCCTCCTCCAGAAGGAAGGCGCCAAGGCCGAGGCCGTGCGCTTCGACGTGGCGGACGCCACCGCGTGTGGCAGCGCGGTGGACAGCATCATCAAGGCCCACGGCCGGCTGGACGTGCTCGTCAACAACGCGGGCGTCGCGGTGGACGGGCTCGTGATGCGCGTGAAGGACGAGGACTGGGACAAGCAGCTCGACACCAACCTCAAGGGCGCCTTCGCCCTCATCCGCGCCGCCAGCCGTCCCATGATGAAGCAGCGCGGCGGGGCCATCATCAACCTCACCTCCGTGGTGGGCGAGATGGGCAACGGCGGCCAGGCCGCCTACGCGGCCTCCAAGGCGGGCCTCATCGGCTTGACCAAGTCCGTGGCCAAGGAGCTGGCGAGTCGGAATATCCGCGTGAACGCGGTATCTCCGGGTTTCATCGGAACGGACATGACGTCTCACCTCGATGACGACCTGCGGCAGAAGATGACCGCGGGCATCCCGCTGGGGCGGTTGGGCAATGCGGATGAGGTCGCGGGGGCTGTGTTGTTCCTCGCGGGTGACGCGGCGTCCTACATCACCGGTGAGGTCCTGAAGGTAAACGGCGGCATGTACATGTAAGCCACGGTTGGATTGCCGCCGGGCGTGGGATATACCGCGCCCGCCTTACATCGGCCCGGGAGTAACGCCGGGGCCCCATCTGGTTCCCCCTGGAGGGTTCTACACTTATGTCGACGTCAACCATCGACCCCAAGGTCGTCGAGTCCAAGGTCAAGTCCATCATCGCCGACCAGCTCGGGGTGGGGGAGGATGAGATCAAGCCTGAGTCCTCCTTCATCGAGGACCTCGGCGCGGACAGCCTCGACATCGTGGAGCTCGTGATGGCGATGGAGGAGGAGTTCGAGGTCGAGATCCCCGACGAGGAGGCCGAGAACATCAAGACCGTCGGGGATGCCATCAACTACATCAACACCCACAAGAAGTAGCTTGTAGCACCACGGCGTGTCGGGGCAGGTGGAGCGCTGGTAACGGCGTTCCCATGCCCTTCGCGGCCAGCGCGGAGAGGAACGTGACAAACCGTCGAGTCGTCGTCACCGGCACCGGAATGATTTCGGCGCTGGGCACCGGGACCGAGAAGAACTGGCAGGCGATGCTCGCCGGCAAGTCTGGCATCGGTCTCGTCACCCGGTTCGACCCGGGAAAGATCGACGCGCGTATCGCGGGCGAGGTGAAGGACTTCGTTCCGGAGGAGTTCATCGACAGGCGCGAAGTGCGCCGGATGGACCTGTTCGCGCAGTACGCCATGGCCGCTGCGGACATGGCCGTGAAGGAGTCTGGGATTCCCATCGGCCTGGATACGCCCAACGGCTATGCGCCGGAGAAGGTGGGCGTCATCGTCGGCTCGGGCATCGGGGGCATCTCCTCCCTGGAGGAGCAGCACCGCAAGGGCCTGGAGAAGGGGTTCGACCGGCTGTCGCCCTTCTTCATCATCCAGATGATCGTCAACATGGCGCCTGGGCTCATCTCCATGCGCTACAACTGCAAGGGCCCCAACTGGGCTCCTGTGTCCGCGTGCGCCACCAGCGCTCACGCCATTGGTGAGGCCTGGAAGTCCATCCGCCTGGGTGAGACGGACGCGGCCATCGCCGGTGGAGCCGAGGCCTCCATCACCCCGTTGGGGCTGGGTGGCTTCGCGGTGATGAAGGCGCTGTCCACGCGCAATCACGACCCCGCGGGGTCCAGCCGCCCGTTCGACAAGGAGCGGGATGGCTTCGTGATGGGCGAGGGCGCCGGCATCATCATCCTGGAGGAGCTGGAGGCCGCGAAGAAGCGCGGCGCCAACATCCTCGCGGAGCTGGTGGGCTACGGCGCGAACTCGGACGCCTACCACGTGACGCAGCCGGCGCCCGAGGGCGAGGGCGCGGCGCGGTGCATGCGGCTGGCGCTGCAGACGGCGGGCATGCGGCCCGAGGACGTGGGCTACATCAACGCGCACGGCACCTCCACCGAGTTCAACGACGCGAACGAGACCAAGGCCATCAAGGCGGTGTTCGGCGACCACGCCCGCAAGCTGGCGGTGTCGTCCACCAAGTCCATGACGGGCCACATGCTCGGCGCGGCGGGTGGCGCGGAGGCGGTGGTGAGCGTGCAGGTGCTCACGCGCAACGTGCTGCCGCCCACCATCAACCAGACCACGCCGGATCCGACGTGTGACCTGGACTACGTCCCCAACCACGCCCGCGAGGCGAAGGTGGACGCGGTGATGAGCAACTCGTTCGGCTTCGGTGGCACCAACGCGGTGCTGCTGTTCAAGCGCTTCAAGTAGTCCACGGCTCGGCGGCTCGCGTCCTTCCAGGCGCGGGCCTCGCCGAGACCCTCTCTTCCGGGGCGGGGGGCGCAAGCCCTGACCGCCCCGCCTTCTTCGGAGTCCCGGGTGAGAATCCTCCTTGCTTCCGACCACGCGGGCATCGAGCTGCGCCAGGAGCTGGTCGCGGCGCTCAAGGAGCGCGGCGTCGCCTTCGAGGACGCGGGCCCTCAGACGCGTGAGTCGGTGGACTACCCCGACTTCGCGTCCAAGGTGTCGCGGGCCGTGGCGGCGGGCGAGGCCACGCTCGGCGTACTCGTGTGCGGCACGGGCATTGGGATGAGCATCGTGGCCAACAAGCACCGCGGCGTGCGCGCGGCCTTGTGCACCACCGAGTTCGAGGCGCGGATGGCGCGTGCCCACAACGACGCCAACGTGCTGTGCCTGGGCCAGCGCGTGGTGGGGGCCGGCGTGGCGCGCGGCATCCTGGAGGCGTTCCTGTCCACCGCCTTCGAGGGCGGGCGCCACGAGAAGCGCGTTCAGAAGATTCGCGAGGCGGAATCGCAGGGCTAGTTCGCCCGTTACCCGCAGTCTTTGCACCGAGGGAACCCATGGAGAACACCCGCACGCTGGTCCAGGTTGATCCGGAGATCGCGCACGTCCTCCGCGAGGAGACGCAGCGCCAGGAAGAGGGCCTGGAGCTCATCGCCTCGGAGAACTTCGTCAGTCCGGCGGTGATGGAGGCGGTGGGCTCGGTGCTCACCAACAAGTACGCCGAAGGCTACCCCGGCAAGCGCTACTACGGCGGTTGCGAGGTGGTGGACGTGGCCGAGAACCTGGCCATCAGCCGCGCGAAGGAGCTGTTCGGCGCGGACTCGGTCAACGTGCAGGCGCACTCGGGCAGCCAGGCGAACATGGGCGCGTACATGGCGCTGATGAAGCCGGGTGACACCATGCTGTCCCTGGACCTGAACTCCGGCGGACACCTCACCCACGGCGCGGCCTTCAACTTCTCCGGCAAGCTCTACAAGGTCGTCCACTACGGCCTGACGCGCGACACGGAGACCATCGACTTCGCGCAGGTGGAGTCGCTGGCCAAGGAGCACAAGCCCAAGGTCATCGTCGTGGGCGCGAGCGCCTATCCGCGCACCATCGACTTCGCGAAGTTCCGTGAGATCGCCGACGCCGTGGGCGCCGCCATGATGGTGGACATGGCCCACATCGCGGGCCTGGTGGCCGCGGGCGTGCACCCCTCGCCGGTGCCCTTCGCGGAGATCGTCACCACCACCACGCACAAGACGCTGCGCGGTCCGCGCGGCGGCATGGTGCTCAGCCGCGAGCCGTTCGCCAAGGTCATCAACAGCCAGATCTTCCCGGGCATCCAGGGCGGACCGCTGATGCACGTCATCGCGGGCAAGGCCGTGGCCTTCAAGGAAGCGCTGACGCCCGAATTCAAGGCCTACCAGCGGCAGCTCGTCGCCAACGCGAAGGCGCTGGCCGAGGCGCTGAAGTCGGCGGGGCTGCGGCTGACGTCGGGCGGCACGGACAACCACCTGATGCTGGTGGACCTGCGCCCCAAGAACCTCACCGGCAAGGTGGCCGAGGCGGTCCTGGACAAGGCTGGCATCACGGTGAACAAGAACATGATTCCGTTCGACCCGGAGAAGCCGATGGTCACGTCCGGCATCCGGGTGGGCACGCCCGCCATCACCACGCGCGGCATGCGCGAGGCGGACATGGCCGTGGTGGGCCGGCTCATCGGCGACGCGCTGGACCACGCGCAGGACGATGCGGCGCTGGCGCGGATCCGCGGGCAGGTGAAGGAGCTGGCGAAGGGCTTCCCGCTGTATGCCTCGCGGCTGAAGTAGAAGGAGCCTGTCCCCTCCCGTGCGCTGCCCCTTCTGCCAGGACGCCGAGAACAAGGTCATCGACTCGCGCGAGTCGCACGAGGGCTCGGTCATCCGCCGACGCCGCGAGTGCCTGGCGTGCAAGCGACGCTTCACCACGTATGAGCGGGTGGAGGAGCTCTACCCGCTCATCGTGAAGAAGGACGGCCGGCGCGAGGCGTTCGACCGGGAGAAGATCCTCAATGGCCTGAAGAAGGCCTGCGAGAAGCGGCCGGTGTCGGTGGACCAGATGGAGTCCACCATCGAGGACATCGAGCGGGTGCTCCAGGGGATGGGGGAGAAGGAAGTCCCCTCGTCCTATCTGGGCGAGCAGGTGATGCGCCGGCTCCAGCAGATGGACGAAGTGGCGTATGTGCGCTTCGCGTCCGTGTACCGCAGCTTCCGCGACATCGCCGAGTTCATGCACGAGTTGAAGGACCTGCTCGAGGACTCGGAGCGCGAGCGAAAGGCAAAGCCTGCTGCGCCTCCGGTCAAGGGCGGTTAGGAAGGGCGTATGCGGTTGCTGACGCGGGCACGGTTGGAGGCCTCCCGGACGCCTCGGGCGAAGCGCGCGGCGGACTTCGACCGCGCGGTGGCCGAGTTCTTCATGCGCATCGCCCTGGAGGAAGCCTCCAAGGGCCTGGGGCGCACCAGCCCCAACCCCGTGGTGGGCGCGGTGCTGGTGAAGGGCGGCAGGATCATCGCGCGCGGCTTTCACAAGAAAGCCGGCACGGCCCACGCGGAGGTCGTCGCGCTGGAGGCCGCTGGCACCAAGGCGCGCGGCGCGGACCTCTACACGACGCTGGAGCCGTGCGACCACTATGGCCGCACGCCGCCGTGCAGCCTGGCCATCCTGGAGGCCGGCGTGCGCCGCGTCTTCTGTGGCTCGGCGGATCCGAACCCGCTGGTGAGCGGCAAGGGCGTGGCGCGGCTGCGGCGCGGCGGGGTGAAGGTGGTGACGGGCGTGCTCCAGGAGGAAGCGGACGCGCTCAACCGGCCCTTCTTCCACGTGCTGCGCACGGGCCTGCCGTGGGTGACGATGAAGGCGGCGGTGACGCTCGACGGCAAGCTGGCCACGGCCACCGGCGACTCTCGCTGGGTGACGGGCGAGGCGGCGCGCGCGTGGGTGCATCAGCTTCGCGACCGGGTGGACGCCATCCTCGTGGGCGCCAACACGGTGCGGCTGGACGACCCGAAGCTCACCACGCGGCTCCCCGGTGGCGGCGGCAAGGACGCGGTGCGCGTGGTGGTGGACTCGCGGCTGCGGCTGTCGGCCAACGCCACGGTCTTCACGCAGCGCAGCTCGGCGCGCACGGTGGTGGCCACGCTGGAGGACCCCGAGGGCCGCAAGGCGCGGAAGCTCGCGGCGTTGGGCGTGGACGTGTGGCAGGTGCGCGCCAAGAAGGACCGCGTGGACCTGACCGCCCTGTTGCGCCGCATGGCCAAGGCGGGGATGAGCCACGTGCTCGTCGAGGGTGGCTCCGAGCTGTACGCCTCCCTGCTGCGCGAGCGGCGGGCCAACGCGCTCGCCCTCTTCCTGGCGCCCAAGCTGATTGGCGCCTCCGGCCTGTCCTGGGCGGGCGACCTGGGCGTCCAGGCCATGTCCCAGGCCTTGAAGGTGAAGAACCTCACCTTGGAGCACATCGGCGAGGACGTCCTGCTCCAAGCGCTGCTGTGACGCGCGGGCGCATCCGGGCTCGCCTTTGGTGATAAGCCCGGCGCCATGTTCACCGGTCTCATTCAGGATGTGGGGGTCGTGGAGCGCGTCGTCCCCGGCGCGATGACCGACCTGTGGATTCGCACCGCGCTGGGCGCGGCCCAGTTCGAGCTGGGCGAGTCCATCGCCGTGGAGGGCGCGTGCCTCACGGTGGTGTCGCGCTCGGCGGACACCTTCCAGGTCCAAGCGGCGCCCGAGACGCTGCGGCGCACCACCCTGGGGGCCTTCCGGCCCGGGGACAAGGTGAACCTGGAGCGCGCCCTGGCGCTGGGGGACCGGCTGGGCGGGCACCTGGTGGCGGGGCACGTGGACGCCGTCAGCCAGGTGCTGGAGACGTACGCCGAAGGGGGCTCATGGGTGATGGTCTTCGCGCTGCCCCCCGAGCTGGCCCCGTGCTTCATCGAGAAGGGCTCGGTGGCCATCGACGGCATCAGTCTGACGGTGAACACCGTGGGGGCGGACCGGTTCAGCGTCCAGCTCATCCCGGAGACGCAGGAGCGCACCACCCTGCGGGCCAAGGGGGTGGGGTCGCGGGTGAACCTGGAGGGGGACCTGATTGGCAAGTACGTGGCCCGGCTGTTCACGCTCCGGGGCGGGCAGGCGGGCCCGGGGCTGACCGAGGCGGCCTTGCGGGCCGCGGGCTTCGGGGCTCGGGAGTAGCGACGCGGGCGCGCGGATGGTGTAGGACGCGCGCCATGCCTCGCTATTTCGAAGGGGATTTCCTCCCGCCCAAGGGCCGGTTCGCCATCTGCGTGGCGCGCTTCAACAGCTTCATCACCGAGGAGCTGCTGAAGGGCGCAGTGGACACGCTGGTGCGTCACGGCGTGGCGGACGGGGACATCGATGTCTTCCGCTGTCCGGGGACGTATGAGCTTCCCGGCCTCACGCGCCGCGTCGCGGAGACGCGCCAGTACGCGGGAATGATTACGCTGGGCGCCGTCATCCGGGGCGGCACGCCTCACTTCGACTACGTGGCCGGGGAGTGCGCCAAGGGCATCGGCTCGGTGGCGTTCAACGCGGCGGCGGGCACTCCGGCGACGGCGGTGACGTTCGGCGTGCTGACGTGCGATACGGTGGAGCAGGCCATTGACCGGGCGGGCGTGAAGGCGGGCAACAAGGGCGCCGAGGCCGCGGTGGCGTGCATCGAGATGGTGAATCTCTTCGCGCGCATGGCCGCGCCGGAGAAGAAGGGTTAACGCGGATGGGCGCGCGTAGAACGGGACGCGAGCGGGCGCTTCAGGCGCTCTACCAGCTCGAGATGACCCCGAGTGGCAGCTCGGCCGAGGCGCTTGCCTCGGCGTGGGCGGCCTCCCAGGAGGACGGCAAGCCGGAGCCCGACGCGGTGAAGTTCGCCCGCGAGCTGGTGGACGGGGTGCAGGGCCACCTGACCGAGATTGATCAGCTCATCGAGAAGCACAGCCACAACTGGCGGCTGGACCGCATGTCCCGCATCGACCGGAACGTGCTGCGGCTGGGCATCTTCGAGCTGAAGTACCGCCCGGACATCCCCCGCAAGGTGTCCATCAACGAGGCGGTGGAGCTGGGCAAGAACTTCGGGACGGAGGAGTCGAGCGCCTTCGTCAACGGACTCCTGGACCGCGTGGCGGTCGCACTCGGGAAGCCGTGAGCCAGACGACCCCCCTGGATGTGGGCTTCGAGGGCCTGGACGCGCTGGGCGACGTGGATGCCCTGTGTCTGTTCGTGGCCGAGGACGATCGCCCCCTGCCGGCCACGGCGGGGTTCGTGGACTGGCGCCTGTGCGGCGCGCTGTCTCGGGTACTCCAGGGGGGCTTCTTCACCGGAGTGAAGGACGACTGGCTCCTGTTGCCATCGGACGGGAAGCTGCCCGTGCCGCGCATCTTCGTGGTGGGCCTGGGCCCCCGGAAGAAGCTCGACGCCGCTTCTCTGGGAGCGGCGTTGGCCGGCGCGGCGACGGTGCTGGGCCGGGCGAAGGTGAACGCGGTGGCCCTGGAGGTCCCGGCGGGGGGGCTCCTGGATGACACCGCCCGGATGGAGGCCTACCAGCGGCACTTCCTGCCGGCGTTCAAGGGAGGACGGGTGTCCCTCCTGGCGGACAAGGCGCTCGTGCGATTGCTGCCAGCCCGCAAGGGCTGACGCTCGGCGGACGCACCCCGAGTCTGGTAGCATCGGGGGCCCGGGGCGAGAGCGCGCATGAGGTTCAAGGTGCTGATCGTGGAGGACTCCAAGGCGTCGCGCGAGTTCATCGCCGCGACCGTGGAGGCCGTGGACGAGGTGGAAGCCATCAGCACCTCCAGCGGCTTCGAGGCGCTCAAGCTGCTGCCGCGCCACCGGTTCGACCTCATCATCACCGACATCAACATGCCCGACATCAACGGGCTGGAGCTCATCAACTTCGTCAAGAAGAACCCCAACTACCGGGACGTGCCGCTGTTCATCATCACGACCGAGGGGCGTGACCAGGACCGAGAGCGCGGCATGGCCCTGGGCGCGGCGGAGTACCTGGTGAAGCCGTTCGTGCCGGGCAGCCTGGAAGGGCTCCTGCGGCGGTACCTGAAGCTCCCGTGATGACCGGCGCCAAGGCATTGGCGGAGTTCGTCGCCGAGGCCACGGAGATCCTGGATGCCCTCGGGCGGGACCTGCTCGCCCTGGACGAGGTGCGCGGGCGCGACGACGCGGACCCCGAGCGGGTCAACGGCCTGTTCCGCGCGGCGCACTCGCTCAAGGGGCTGGCGGGCCTGTTCGGGCAGGAGCGCATCGCTCGGCTGGCGAACGGCGCCGAGGACCTGCTGGACCGGCTGCGACTGGGGCGCCTGCGGCTGGACGACGCGGTGCTGGACTCGCTGGTGGACGCGCTGGACACGTTCCAGTCCCTCCTGGCCGAAGCGTCGCGAGGCGAGGAGACGGACGGCCTGAGCCGGCGCGCCGAGGACATGGCGACGCGGCTGGCCCGACTGGGTTCGCCGCCGCGCGCCGCCGAGGAGGATCCGCTCGAGCGGTTGGAGCTGGACCCGCAGGTCCGCGCCGTCTTCACCGAGTACGAGGAGCACCGGCTGCGCGAGAACGTGCGCCGGGAGGTGTCGCTCTGGCGGGTGCGTGCCGCGTTCGATTTGTCCGATTTTGATCAAGGGCTGGCGGACCTGAACGCGCGCCTCAAGCCGCTCGGGGAGATCATCAGCACCTTGCCGTCGGCGCGGCCGGGCGGGGTGAACGGCATCGCGTTCGATCTCATCTTCGGCGCGCAGGTCAACGGCGACGCGCTCACGGCGGGGCTGCTGGGCACTCCCGCGGAGCTGTTCCAGCTTCCGGTGCGTCCGGTGCTCGGGGCGATGCCCGTGGCGGCGGTGGCTCCGACCGAGGCCGCTCCCAGCCCGAAGGCACGACGCGGAGGCGGCCGGAAGAAGGCGGCCCGCGCGCCGACTCCCTCGGAAGAGCCCCCGGTGCTCCCAGCGACGGAGGGCAAGACGGGCGAGGCTCCTCGCCCCGCGCCCGTGGCTCCGCCGCGCATGCGCGCCGTGCCGGCGGTGGAGAGCGCGGCACCCGTGGTGACAGAGGCCGGCTCGGCGCGTCCCGAGGTGGAGCCGTCGCTGCGCTCGCTGACGCAGACGGTGCGCGTGGACATCGGGCGGCTGGATGGGCTCATCAACATGGTGGGAGAGCTCCTGCTCATCAAGGCGAACCTCCAGCGGCTCGCGGAGACGACGCGGCAGGATGGCGCCATCGCGGTGTCGAAGCTCTTCGGGCAAGAGCTGGCGCGCGAGACGCGGCAGCTCGAGCGCAAGCTGGAGGCGCTCCAGGAAGGGCTGCTCGAGGCGCGCATGGTGCCGGTGGGTCAGGTGTTCGACAAGCTGGCCCGACTGGTGCGTCGCATCGCCCGCGATGCGGGGAAGGAGATCGACTTCGTCATCAGCGGCGGCGAGGTCGAGCTGGACAAGCTCATCGTCGAGGAGCTGAGCGATCCGCTCATGCACCTCATCCGCAACGCCATCGACCATGGCGCGGAGCCTCCGGAGGCGCGGCTCGCGGCGGGCAAGTCGCGGCGCGCGGTGGTGCAGCTGCACGCCGAGCAGAAGGGCAACCACGTCGTCATCAGCGTGAGCGACGACGGCTCGGGCATCGACGAGACCGGGGTGCGAGACGTGGCGCTCGCGCGGCGGCTCGTCACGCCCGCGCAGGCGGCGGAGATGAGCCGTCGTGAGCTGCTCAACCTCATCTTCCTGCCTGGCTTCTCCACGCGCGACCGGGTGAGCGAGCTGTCCGGCCGAGGCGTGGGCCTGGACGTGGTGAAGAACAACCTGGGCAACCTGTCCGGCATCATCGACGTGTGGAGCGAGCGAGGGCGCGGCACCGCGTTCCACCTGACCTTGCCGGTGACGCTGGCCATCATCCGCGCGCTGGTGGTGGGCGTGAGCGGCCGCACGTACGCGGTGCCGCTCAACAGCGTGCTGGAGATCCTCGCGGTGCGGCCGGAGGACATCAGCACGGTGGAGCGCCGGGAGGTGCTGGACCTGCGGGGCCAGACGCTGCCGTTCCTGCGCCTCGCGCGGCTGTTCCATCTGCCGGAGCGCCCGGTGGGGCGTCACTTCGTGGTGGTGGTGGGCCTGGCGCAGCAGCGCATGGGCATCGCGGTGGACGAGTTGCATGGGCAACAGGACATCGTCACCAAGCCCCTGGGTGGTCGCTTGCGCTCGGTCCGGGGCATCTCGGGGGCCACGGACCTGGGCAACCGCCGCACCGTGTTGGTGCTGGATGTGGCGGAGCTGCTGGAGGAAGGCATCGCCCAGGAGCGGCGCCGCGCCTGAGCCCCGCGCACCTCACCGTGCGGGCTGCTATCCTTGGCCGCTGTGCCCCGCTTCGACTCGCTGCTCGACGACTTCTTCTACCGACCGGACGAGGACGTCTCGGGGCTGGTGGACTTCGCGGCTGGCAGCCACGGCGCGACGCCCCAGGCCGTGGAAGAAGTGCCCGAGGAGTACCTGTCCTTCCTGCTGGAGGACGAGTGCTACGCGGTGCCGCTGCTCGCCGTGCGGGAGATCTGCAAGGTGCCGCCCCTGACGGAGATTCCGCGCGCGGAGCCCTGGCTGTTGGGCGTGATGAACCTGCGCGGCGAGCTGCTGCCCGTGTACGACGTGAAGCTGCGCCTGCGGCTCGCGGAGGTGCCCGCGAAGGTGGCGGGGCCGGAGGCGCTGCCTGCGCCCCGTGCGGCGCGCATCCTGGTGCTGAAGACGGAGGAGGGGCCCGCGGGTGTGTGGGTGGACAGCGTGCTGGGGGTGGTGCGGCTCAAGCCCTCGATGTTGGAGGCGGCGCCGCCGGGACTTCGTGGCGAGCGCGACTGCGTGGTGGGGCTGGGCCGCCGAGGCTCGCAGCTCTACATCCTCCTGGACCCCGAGCTGGCGCTCGCCTCATGACGAACCCCGTGAACCTGTTGGCGCGCCGCCCTCGCGCGGTGACGGAAGCGGACGCCGCCGCGCATGACCCCGTCGTGCAGTTGTGCGCCTTCTTCGTGGGCCGCGAGGAGTACGTGCTCGACATCCAGCGGGTGGAGGAGATCCTCCCGCTCCAGCGCGTCATCCCCATCCCGCACACGCCCTCGTTCGTGGAGGGCGTGCTGCACTTGCGCGGCGCCATCCTCCCCGTGGTGGATTTGCGGCGGCGTTTGCAGGGACAAGAGGGGCCCGCGACGCCCAAGACGCGGCTGCTCGTGTGCAGGGTGGGGAATCGGCGCGTGGTGGTGCGGGTGGACCGGGTGGCCGAGGTGCTGCGGGTGCGCCGGGCCGACATCCAGCCCGCGCCCGCCGTGGTGAGCGCGGGACGTTCTCCGTTCGTGGTGGGCGTGTGCGGGCCTCCCGAGCGGCTGCGCCTGTTGCTGGACATCAAGGCGCTCCTGCGCTCGGAGCTGGAGCGTGAGGCAGCGCGGCCCGGAGGGGCGGAATGAGCGACGTGGCCGACGTGCCTTCGCGCGAGGAGGCGCGCTACCGGGCGATGCAGGCCTTGGATCCGCTCGCGTCGGACGCGCTGGAGTCCTTCATCGGGGGCCTGCACGACGAGAGCTGGCGGGTGAGGCACGCCGCCGCGGAAGGACTCCAGCGGCTGCCGGAGGCCTCCCGGGTCGCGACGCGGCTGATCTCCGTCCTGGGAGAGCGTGGCGAAGCGGGCGCACGCAATGCCGCGGCCGAGGCGCTGGCGGGCCTGGGCGACGCGGCGCTGGGGCCGCTGGTGCGCTTGCTCGCGCACGAGGACCCGGATCAGCGCAAGTTCGCGGCGGACATCCTGGGGCAGCTCGGGCGGCGGGGCGACGTGGTGGAGTCCGTGCTCGTGCGAGCCCTGGGCGATGGGGACCTCAACGTGCGCGTGTCCGCCGCCGAAGCGCTGGGGCGCGTGGGGGGCGCGGGCGCGGCGCGGGCGCTGGAGTCCCTCCTGGACGCCGATGAGTCGCTGCTCCGGCTGGCGGCGCTGGAGGGCCTGGCGCTGCTGGGCCAGCCGCCGCCGCTGGACGTGGCGCTGGCGCTGGCGGACGACGTGAGCCTGCGGCGCAGCGCCCTGCGCGTGCTGGGGCTGAGGCCCGAGCGCGCGGCCCTGGAGCGCGTCTGCGCGGGGCTGGGGGTGGCGTCTCGCTCGGTGCTCGAGGCGGCCCTGGGCGCGCTGGGGACGCAGGTGGCGCGGCGTGACGGAGCCCGGCGCGACGAGCTGGATGTGCTCGTGCGAGGTGCGCTGGCGAAGCTGCCCGACGCAGCCTCGCGCGTGCAGCGGGCGCTGGAGTCGGAGGACGTGTCGGTGCGGGCAGGCGCGTTGCTCGCCGCGGGCGTGCTGGAGGACGCGGCGCTCGCGGTGCCCGTGGCGGAGGTGGCGCGAGAGGATCGGCTGCTGCGCGAGGTGCTTCACACGCTGGGGCGACTGGGGCCCGAGGGCGGACGGGTCCTGCTGCGGCACATGGGTGAGCTGTCCCTGCCTGCGCGCACGGCGGCGACCGAGGCGCTGGTGGACCTGGTGGATGCCGACTCCGTGCCGGCGCTGGAGTCGCTGCTCGACTGGGCCGAGGACGATCTGCGCGCCGTGGTGGTTCGGGCGCTCGGGCGCACGAGCGCTCCCGAGGCGGTGCGTCCGCTGGTCGAACTGCTCGGAGACCCATCACTGTCGGGCGCGGCGATGCGCGCGTTGGTCGCGCTGGCCGAGCCCCATGCGAGCGCGGTGCTGAAGGCGCTGGATGAGTCCGTGTCTCGACGCGCGACGCCCGCGGCGGTGGCGGTGCTCGGTCGGGTCGGGGGAGCGCTCGCGCTGCCGGTGCTGCGGCGCCTGGCTCGGGATGCGGAGCCCGCGTGGCGCGCGGCGGCGGTGGAGGCCGCGGGCGAGGTGGACTTCCGCGCGGGCGGCGAGCTGGCGCGTGGCGCGCTCGCGGACGAGGCCGCGGCGGTTCGCATCGCGGCGGTGCGCGCCACGGGACGTCTGGGCGGGCCGGACGCGGCCGCGCTGCTGCGCCCCGCGCTCGCGGATGAGGACCTGGGCGTGCGGCTGGCGGGCGTGGACGCGGTGGGCGAGTGTGGCGCGCTGGAGCGGGTGCCGGAGCTGGAGATGCTCGCGCGTCACGAGGACGGCGCGCTGGCGGTGCAGGCCGTGCGCGCGCTCGCGAGGCTGGGCGCGGCGGGGCCGGAGGTGCTCCGAGGCGCGGCGGGCCATGCGGACTCGGAGGTGGTCAAGGCCGCGCTGGCGGCGGGCGCGGGGACGCCACCGGGATGGACGTTGGCCGAAGCGCTGTTGGGCCATGCCGAGTGGGATGTTCGCGCGGCGGCGGCGCGGGTACTGGGGGACGTGGAGGGGCCTGGAGCCGAAGAGGCCCTGCGGCTGGCGCAGCGAGCGTTGGGCGCCGAGACGGACAGCCTGGCGCGGCGGGCGCTCCTGGACACGGTGGAGCGCCTGTCGCGGCGATAGGGTGAGGAGGGGGGACTCGGGTGGCACGCTTCGATGAGAGTCGGCCAGAGATGACGGTGGAGCAGTTCCGCCTGCTGCGTGACCACGTCTACTCGCACTGCGGCATCCTGGTTCATGACGACATGAAGTTCGTGATGGAGCGCCGGCTGTGGCCTCGCTTGGAGGCGCTGGGCCTGGCGGACTTCGGCGCCTACCACCGCTTCCTGCGCTACGACGTCCAGCGCCACGCGGAGCTGGAGGCCGCCGTCGAGTCGCTCACCACGCACGAGACGTACTTCTTCCGCGAGCCCGTTCAGCTCCGAGCCTTCACCGACGAGCTGTTCCCCCTGCTGGAGAAGCGGAACGGACGGTTGAAGCGGCTGCGCCTGTGGTCGGCGGGATGTTCGTCCGGCGAAGAGGCCTACACGCTGGCCATGCTGCTCAAGGAGAGCCGGCGCTTCGACGAGTGGGACGTGGAAGTGTACGGGACGGATATCTCCAGGCGTGTGCTGGCCACGGCCCGGCGAGCGGAGTACGGGCCGAGCGCGCTCCGGGCCACGGCGCCGGAGATGCTGGAGCGCTACTTCGTGCCGCTGCCGGGCAACCGCGTTCGCGTGCGCGACGACGTGCGGGCGTGGGTGAGCTTCGGACACCAGAACCTGCTGGACGAGGCCAGCAGCCATCTCGTCGCCCGGATGGACGTCGTCTTCTGCCGCAACGTGATGATCTACTTTGATCAATCCGCGCGGCGCCGCGTGCTGCGCATCATCCGCGACCGGCTCAACCCGGGCGGCTACCTGCTGCTGGGCCACTCGGAGAACCTGCTCAACCTGGGCGCGGACTTCGAACTGGTGCACCTGCGCGGGGACCTCGTCTACCGCAAGCCCGAGCTGCCGGGTGGAGAGGTGCGCTGATGATCCGGCCGCTCTCCGTGCTCGTCATCGACGACTCGGCGCAGAACCGTCGCACGCTCACCACGCTGCTGGAGTCGGCCTCGGACGTGCGGGTGTTGGATCGGGCCGCGGATGGCGAGGAGGGGCTGCGCAAGGTCCTCGAGCTCAAGCCGGACGTGGTGACGTTGGACCTGGAGATGCCTCGACTGGGGGGCTACACGTTCCTGCGGCTCTTGATGCGCACGGCGCCCACGCCGGTCATCGTCATCTCCAGCTACGCGCACCGGTCGGACGTCTTCAAGGCGCTGGAGCTGGGCGCCTTCGACTTCATCGCGAAGCCCGCGCGAGGCACGCCCGAATCCTTGGAGCAGCTTCGCGCGGAGCTGCTGGAGAAGGTGCGCGCCGCTCGCCACGTGCGGACGGCCGCGCGCATGCCCGCGCCCGCTCGGGGCCCGGTGGTGGCGGGCGAGGCGCCTCAGGTGCTCGCCATCGGCGCGTCGACGGGCGGGCCTCCCGCGGTGCAGCGACTGTTGGAGGGACTGACGTCCGAGCCCTCGCCGTGCGTGCTCGTGGGCCAGCACATGCCCGCGCACTTCACGCGCGCGTTCGCGGACCGCTTGGATCGAATGGGCCCCTTCACGGTGACCGAGGCGCGCGAGGGCGACGTGGTCGAGCCCGGGCACGTCTTCATCGCGCCAGGCGGGCGGCACCTCGTGGTGTCGGAGCGCTCGGGGCGGCTGGAGCTGCACACGCCGGCGCCGGTGGGACAGGACAAGTACGCGCCCTCGGTGGACCGCTTGTTCGAGAGCGTGGCGCAGGTGCTCGGCGCTCGGGCGGTGGCGGTGGTGCTGACGGGCATGGGCTCGGATGGCGCTCAGGGCGCCCGGGCCGTGCACGCGGCGGGTGGCGAGGTCTGGGCCGAGTCCGAGGAGACAGCGGTCGTCTTCGGGATGCCGCAAGAGGCCATCGCCACGGGCGCGGTGAAGCGGGTGTTGCCGTTGGGGGAGATGGGGCCGGCCCTGGCGTCGCTGGTGCGCAGGCGGCGAGGCACCTGAGGGGCGTTGTCGGATTTCGAGCGGGGAGCGCCGGACACATTCCGGGGCCGCGCGAGGCCAGGGTGTTAGGCTGCGAGCATGTCGCAGCAGATCCGCGCGCTGGTGGTGGATGACTCGCAAGCCATGCGGCGCAGCATCATGTACGCACTCCAGCGTCTCGGCGGGGTCACCTGCATCGAGGCGCAGGACGGCGCCGAGGGCCTGAAGAAGCTCACCACGCAGGGGCGCTTCGACCTGGTGCTGACGGACATCAACATGCCGTTGATGGACGGGTTGAAGTTGATCAGCCACATCCGGCAGGCGACCGACCACCGCACCGTGCCCATCGTCGTCATCACCACCGAGGCCGCTGCGGTGGATCGCCAGCGCGCGATGGTGTTGGGCGCGAGCGCGTATCTGGTGAAACCCGTGCAGGCCAAGGTGGTGGTGGATACGGTGAAGGAACTGCTGAACCTCGAATGACTTCCCTGGAGCCGCGCAGGCGAATGGAAACCGTCCTGGACGTGCAAGGGCTGGCGAAGACGTATGGCGCGGTGCGGGCGGTGGAGGGGCTGACCTTTCGGGTGGCGCCCGGTGAGGTGCTGGGCTTGGTGGGGCCCAACGGCGCGGGGAAGACCTCCACGCTGCGCTGCCTCGCGGGAATCCTGCCGCCCTCGACCGGGCGCGTGCGCGTGGCGGGCTTTGACCTCGCGATGATGTCGGTGGAGGCGAAGCGAGAGCTGGCCTTCCTGCCGGATGAACCGCGCTTCTTCGAGTACCTCACGGTGTGGGAGCACCTCAACTTCACGGCACGGCTCTACGGCGTGGAGGACTGGGAGGCTCGGGCGCGCGGGCTGCTGGAGGAGATGGAGCTGGGGGGCCGCGAGCGTGCACTGCCTGGAGAGCTG
Organism: Myxococcaceae bacterium JPH2; assembly: GCA_016458225.1. Lineage (NCBI taxonomy): Bacteria > Pseudomonadati > Myxococcota > Myxococcia > Myxococcales > Myxococcaceae > Myxococcaceae bacterium JPH2. Next base: position 103,399 of record JAEMGR010000030.1, read on the forward strand.
TCCCGCGGCATGAAGCAGAAGCTGTCCATCGCGTGCGGCTTCCTGCACTCGCCTCGGCTCATCCTCCTGGACGAGCCGCTCACGGGGTTGGATCCGCTGGGCATCCGCCGGATGAAGGCATCGCTGCGGCGCAGGGCGGAGCAGGGCTCGGCGCTGGTGCTGTCGTCGCACTTGCTCCCGCTGGTGGAGGAGCTGTGCCACCGCATCCTCGTCATCGCCAAGGGACAGGTGGTGGCGCTGGGCACGCTCGCGGAGATCCGGGAGCGATTGAGCGGACCTGGGGGCGCGAACACCTCGCTCGAAGACTTGTTCGTGCGCATCACGGGGGGCGATTTGGACCACGCGCGGACGGAGCTTGGCGGACCGTGAGTCTGCACGGCGCGGTGTTTTTCGTGTGGCTGCGCTCGGGGCGCAATCGCGTCCTGCGTCAGCTCCAGCGGCTGAAGCGCCCGCGCTATCTCGTGGGCGCGCTGGTGGGGCTCGCCTATCTGTACTCCCTCGTGGGGCGCACGCTGCTGTTCCGCGAGGGGGCAGGGAGCGCACCTCCGGGCGTGCGGCTCTTCGCTGAGCTGTCCTTGGTGGTGTCGGTGTGGGGGACGCTGTTCAGCGCCTGGGCGCTGGGCGCGGATCGCCCCTCGCTGACGTTCACGGAGACCGAGGTGCAGCAGTTGTTTCCGGCGCCCGTCACGCGTGGCGCCTTGCTGCACTACAAGCTCGCGAGGAGCGTCATGGGCACCGCCGCGGGCGCGCTGGCGGCGACACTCTTCGTCGGGCGATGGGTCAGCTCCACTCCAGGGCTCTTCTTCCTGGGCGCATGTCTGTCTTTGACGACGCTGTCGCTACATGGCACCGCGGCTTCGTTCATGCGCACGCGGTTCGCGGCGCGCGGTGGATGGGCCGTGTTCGCGAGATGGGCCGTGCTGGCCTTGGTGCTCGCGGGCGTGGGATGGGTGGTCCTGGACGCGCTGCGAACGCATCCGCTGCCTTCGGGCATTGGGTCGGCGCGGCAGGGACGCCAGTGGCTGCTGTCCTTCCTCGACGCTCCGGGCCCGCGCGCGGTGCTGTGGCCGGGGCGTTTGTTGGTGGGCCCGGCCCTGGCCAAGAGCACCGATGACTTCCTTGCCGCGCTCCCGCCCGTGCTCTTGCTCCTGGTGGCGCATTACGTCTGGGTGTTGTGGGCGCAGACGCCCTTCGAGGAGTCCGCGCTCGTCCGCGCCGAGGCCCGCGAGCGGGAGCGGGCCGTGCGAGCCCCGGGGCGTGGTGCCGCGATGGGAGGCATTCGCGTGGGGCGCCAGCCGTTCACGCTGAGGGCGCGCGGCCGGCCGGAAGTGGCGCTGATCTGGAAGAACCTCATCGCCCGCAAGCGGATGGGCGGAGGGCTGATCTGGCTGCTCATCACCGTGGTGCTCGGCGGGACGCTGGCGGCGCTGTTGGGAGATCCGACGGTGCTGGAGGACTCGCGGCGGGTCGTGAGCCCGCTGTGTCTCACGCTGGCGGTGGTGATGGCGGTGGTGGGCCCGAGCGCGTTCCGGATGGATCTCCGCATGGACCTGCCGAAGCTGGAGCTGCTGCGAGTGATGCCGCTGGCGGGCTGGCAGGTGGTGGGCGCGGAGCTGGCGGCCTCCGCGCTGACGCTGGGCGCGTTCCAGGTGGCGCTGTTGGCGGGAGCGCTGCTCGTGGGCCGTGAGGAAGACCTGGGCTTCGAGGGCGCATGGGTGCCCGCGCTGCTCGGGCTGATGGCGTTCTTACCCGCGCTCTCGCTGGCGGGCTTGTTCGTGCAGAATGCGGCGGTGGTGCTGCTGCCCTCGTGGGTGCCCGTGGGCATGGAGCGCGCGCGCGGCATCGAGGCGCTGGGGCAGCGGTTGCTGACCTTGGCGGGGACGCTCGTCGTGACGTTGGTGGGGCTGGTCCCCGCGGCCTTCGTGGCGCTGGTGGTGGGCTACCCGCTGTTCGACCGGTTCGGCGCGTGGGCCTTCTTCGTCGCGGGACTCGTGGCGGCGGCTGTCCTCGCGGGCGAGGTCTCGTTGGGCACTCGCTGGCTCGGAGGAGTCTTCGAGGCGCTCGACCTCGCGGATGAGCAGACGGAGTAGCCACACGATGCGCCGCCCGTTGAACACTGCCGGAACCTCGTGACGGGTCGGCACGCGCGGCCTCACTACACTCCGCGCGCTCGCGAGACGTGTCGCTTCGGTGAGGAAGGCGGCCACTGCCCGAGCGAGGAGGCGGCACATGAAGGTCGGCTTCATCGGGTTGGGAAACATGGGCTCGGCGATGGCGCGCAATCTGATCGCCGCTGGACACTCCCTCGCGGTGTGGAACCGGACGCCCGCGAAGGCCGAGCCCCTGAAGCAAGCGGGCGCGACAGTGGCCGCCACGCCCGCCGATGCCGCGCGGGAGGCCGAGGTCGTCATCAGCATGGTCGCGGACGATGCGGCCGCCGAGACCGCCACGTTGGGACTGGCGGGCATCCATGCGGGGCTCGCGCGGGGCGCGGTGCATGTCTCGTCGAGCACCATCTCGGTGGCGCTCGCGCGGAAGCTGGCCCAGGTGCACGCGGGCTCGGGCCAGGGCTATGTGGCCGCGCCCGTCTTCGGACGTCCCGCCGCCGCTGAATCGAAACAGCTCTGGGTCCTCGCGGCCGGGCCCTCGCCGCATGTGGAGCGCGTGCGCCCGTTGCTCTCGGCTTTGGGGCGTGGCGTGACGGAGCTGGGCGAGGAGGCCTCGGCGGCCAACGTCGTGAAGCTGTCCGGGAACTTCCTCATCGCGTCGATGCTGGAGGCCCTGTCGGAGTCCTTCGCGCTGGTGCGCAAGTCCGGAGTGGAGCCGGCCCGCTTCCTGGAGGTGTTCCATGCCGTCTTCGCGCGCTCGCCTGTGTTCGAGGGCTACGCGACAGCCGTCGCCAAGGAGCAGTACTCGCCCGCTGGCTTCGCGCTGCGCCTGGGATTGAAGGACGTGTCGCTGGTGCTGGACGCGGCGCGCGCCGCGGAGGTCCCCATGCCCCTGGCCAGCCTCATCCGAGACAACTTTCTCGGCGGGCTGGCGCAGGGAATGGGTGCGTTGGACTGGTCGGCCTTGGGCGCCATCGCCGCGCAGCGAGCGGGGCTTGAGCCACCTGCGAAGTAGTGGCCGGGCCTATTGCTTCTTGCGCAGCACCTCCGCGGGAAGGTTGCGCCGCTCCCGGTGGATGAACGCGGAGAGGACCATGACGAGGGGGTTGGGCAGGGCGACGAGGATGAGAATCAGCGTGAGCTTGCAGGCGCGCGTGAGCAGGCGCGCGCCCGTCGCGAGACCCCGCCCGAAGGCGCGGCCCGCACGTGCGAACGAAGACATGACGTGCTCCAGGGCACGAGAGAACACTTCCGGGGACAGGCCTCGGAAGCGGCTCAGTGCAGGAGCGCGCGATGGTGGAGGAACAGGCGCCGAGGAGGCGCCGTGCCGCGCGTGGTCGTCCAATGCGCGCGAGGGCGTGAAGCCTCGACGCGGCGAACTCGAACGCGAGGCGGGGAAGCGAGCGCCGCGCGCCGCACGGCACTGGGGCGCGCGGCTGCAGCGCTCCGGCCGATGACGACCGCGATCGAATCTTCGCGAGTGGGGAGGGGATGCGCCGATGCGCCCGCGCCGAGGGCGAGCATGGCGCAGGTCAGCGCCAGGCTCAGTCCACGAATCATCTGACGCATGCGCCGGAGCACCGCCTCACGATAGCCACGGCCTCCCTGGCGTCAATCCAGGGAGGTCGCGAGGCGGTGGATTCATCAGAACTGCGCCCAGCCCGGCACGCGCGGGTAGGGGATGGCGTCGCGGATGTTCTGCAGGCCGCACATGTAGACGATGAGGCGCTCGAACCCGAGCCCGAAGCCCGCGTGTGGCACCGTGCCGTAGCGGCGCAGGTCGCGGTACCACTGGTAATGCGAGGGGTCCAAGCCGAAGCGCTTCATGCGCTGGTCGAGCACGTCCAGGCGCTCCTCGCGCTGGCTGCCGCCGATGATCTCGCCAATGCCGGGGGCGAGCACGTCCATCGCGGCGACGGTCTTCCCGTCCTCGTTGATGCGCATGTAGAAGGCCTTGATCTGCTCCGGGTAGTTCATCACCACCACGGGCCGGCCCACGTGCTCCTCGGCGAGGTAGCGCTCGTGCTCGGTCTGCAGGTCCTTGCCCCACTCGGGCACGTACTCGAACTTCTTCTTGGCCTTCTTGAGGATCTCGATGGCGTCCGTGTAGTCGATGCGCTCGAAGCTGGACTGGATGAACTTCTCCAGCCGCTCGATGACGCCCTTCTGCTGACGCTCCTCGAAGAACTTCATGTCGGGCCCGCACTCGTTGAGCACGGCCTTGAAGACGTACTTGAGGAAGCGCTCGGCCAGGTCCGCGTCGTCGTGGAGGTTCGCGAAGGCGATCTCCGGCTCGATCATCCAGAACTCGGCCAGGTGCCGCGTGGTGTTCGAGTTCTCCGCGCGGAACGTGGGGCCGAACGTGTAGACCTTGGACATGGCGAGGCAGTACGCCTCGACGTTCAGCTGGCCGGACACGGTGAGGTACGCCTCACGGCCGAAGAAGTCCTGGTGCCAGTCGACCTTGCCCTCCGGCGTGCGCGGCGGGTTCATGGCGTCCAGCGTGGACACGCGGAACATCTGCCCGGCGCCCTCGGCGTCGCTGGCGGTGATGATGGGCGTGTTCACCCAACAGAAGCCCTCCTCGTGGAAGAAGCGGTGCACCGCCTGCGCCGCGCTGTTGCGAACGCGGGTGATGGCGCCGAAGGTGTTGGTGCGCACGCGCAGGTGCGCCACCTCGCGGAGGAACTCCAGCGAGTGCTGCTTCGGCTGGATGGGGTACGTGTCCGGATCATCCACGAGCCCCAGCACCTGGACCTCGTCCGCCTGGATCTCGAAGGCCTGGCCCTTGCCCTGCGACGCGACCAGCGTGCCGCGGCAGATGACCGAGCTGCCCGCGGTGAGGTGAAGGATCTTGTCGGCGTAGTTGGGCAGCGAATTGGGCGCGACCACCTGGATGGGGTCGAAGCACGACCCATCGCTGACGTTGACGAAGCTGATGCCGGCCTTCGAGTCGCGACGCGTGCGCACCCAACCGCGCACCTCCACCTTCGTCCCCGCCTCGACCGAGCCCGACAGGGCCCTCTTCACACTGACCACCTGCATGACGCTCTCCCTTGAGCGAAGTCGGAAAAGCGAGTTAGCCGCGCCCGGGCCCGAGGGCAAGCCTGGAGACCATCCTTCCCGCGCTTCCCGTCCGCCGGCACGCGGCCGGCCGGGCGCCGCCCCGACCCAGGGGGCCCCGACGTGGAGGCCTGACCCCTGGGGCCTGGCGGGAGGGAAGGGGGCGGACCCGGAGGTTTTCACCTGTCAGCCGGGTGTGATGGCGTCGTCCGCCCGTCTTGGGGCTCGCATTGCCTGATAGGCGGGCAACTCCCGTGCGGTGAGACTTGTTGCTCGGGGGGGCGGGCCTCTCATAAGAGACTCACACGCCATGGCGATGAACGAGAGTTACGAGCCGCAGTCAATCGAAGGCAAGTGGCAAACCCGTTGGGAGAGCGAGGGCCTCTTCCGGGCAGGCACGAGCCCGGACGCCCCGAAGAAGTACATCCTGGAGATGCTGCCGTACCCCAGCGGGAAGATGCACATGGGGCACGTGCGCAACTACCTCATCGGGGATGTCTTCGCGCGCTACTTCCAGATGAAGGGTTTCGACGTCCTGCACCCGATGGGGTGGGATGCCTTCGGACTGCCGGCGGAGAACGCGGCCATCAAGGACGGCGTGCACCCGGCCGTGCGCACCGAGGAGAACATCGCCTCGTTCAAGAAGGAGATGCGCAGCCTCGGGTACAGCTACGACTGGACGCGCGAGGTCAACACCAGCAAGCCCGAGTACTACCGCTGGAACCAGTGGTTCTTCATCCAGATGCTGGAGCGTGGGCTCGTCTACCGCCGCTTCAGCAAGGTGAACTGGTGTACCGGCTGCCTCACCGTCATCGCCAACGAGCAGGTGAAGGAAGGCGTCTGCGAGCGCTGCGACTCGCCCGTGGTGGACAAGGAGATGCCCGAGTGGGCGTTCCGCATCACCCGCTACTCGCAGGACCTGCTCGACTCGCTGGACACGCTCAAGGAGTGGCCCGAGCGCATCACGGCCATGCAGCGCAACTGGATTGGCCGCTCGGATGGCGCCGAGGCCGAGTTCAAGGTCCAGGGGCATGACGCCTCGATGCGCGTCTTCACCACCCGCATCGACACCCTCTACGGCTGCACCTACGTGGTGCTGGCGCCGGACCACAAGCTCGTGGCGCAGGTGACGACGCCGGAGCGGCGCGCGGACGTCGAGGCGTTCGCGAAGCGGATGAGCGCGCAGTCGAAGACGGAGCGGTTGGGCGAGGACGCGGAGAAGGAAGGCGTCTTCACCGGTGCGCACGCGATGAATCCGTTCACGGGCCAGCCGGTGCCCATCTGGATCGCCAACTTCGTGGTGAGCGACTACGGCACGGGCGCGGTGATGAGCGTGCCCGCGCATGACGTGCGCGACTTCGCCTTCGCGCGCAAGTACCAGCTGCCCGTGAAGGTCGTCATCCAGCCGGCCACGGGGGAAAAGCTCCCCTCGGGCGATGCGCTCGAGGCGGCGTTCACGGAGTACGGCGTGCTGGTGGACTCGGGTGAGTACACCGGGCTTACGTCCGCGGCGGCGCGGCAGAAGATGGCCGCGAAGCTGGAGGCGGAAGGTCGCGGGCGGTCCACGGTGACGTACCGCCAGAAGGACTGGGGCTTCAGCCGCCAGCGCTACTGGGGCACGCCCATCCCCATCGTGTACTGCGAGACGTGCGATCCCGAGCGCAAGGGCATCCCCGTGCCCGTGGAGCAGCTCCCGGTGCGCCTGCCCGAGATCGACGTGCAGGAGGTGCTGACGGGCAAGGGCGAGCCGCCGCTCGCCAAGGTGCCGTCGTTCGTCAACGCGACGTGCCCGAAGTGCAAGGGCCCCGCGCGCCGCGAGACGGAGACGATGGACACCTTCGTCGACTCCTGCTGGTACTTCGCGCGCTACCTCTCGCCGCACTTCGAAGGGGCCCCCTTCGACCCCAAGGAGGCGCAGCGCTGGTTGCCGGTGGACGTGTACGTGGGCGGCCCCGAGCACGCCGTGATGCACCTGCTCTACTTCCGGTTCTGGACCCGGGTGATGAAGCTCCTCGGGCTGTCGCCGGTGGACGAGCCCGTCACGCGGCTCATCACCCAGGGCATCGTCAACGGGCCGGATGCCCGGAAGATGTCCAAGCGGTGGGGCAACGTGGTGGCGCCCGCGAGCATCGTGGAGAAGTACGGCGCGGACACGGCGCGCGCCTACGTGCTGTTCGCCGGTCCGCCGGAGCGCGACTTCGACTGGTCCGACAAGCAGGTGGAGGGCGTGTTCCGCTTCCTCAAGCGCGTGTGGACGCTCGCGGCCACGCACCACGCCGCCGTGGTGGGTGCCACGCACGAGGGGCCGTATGAGGGCAAGGCGCTCGACATCCGCCGCGTGGCGCACAAGTGCCTCAAGCGCGTGGGCGAGGCCATCGAGCGGCTGTCGTTCAACACGGCCATCGCCGGGGTGATGGAGTGCGTCAACGCGCTCTACCTGCTCGGCACGCCGGAGACGCCCGCGGAGAAGGCGGCCATGGCCGAGGCCATCCGCATCCTCGCGGTGGTGCTCACTCCCATCGCGCCGCACATCGCGGACGAGCTGGCGGAGGCCTACGGCGCGAAGCGCTTCACGGTGCAGGACGGCTGGCCCGCGTTCGACCCCGCGCTCGTGGTGGACGAGACGATTCCGTACGCCGTGCAGGTCAACGGCAAGCTGCGCGCGGAGATCCACGTCGCGGCGGACGCGGTCGAGGCGGATGTGCGCGCCGCGGCCGAGGCGGACGAGAAGGTGCAGGCCGCGTTGGCGGGCAAGACGCTGCGCAAGTTCGTCTTCGTCCCCAAGCGCCTGGTGAACTTCGTCGTCGGCTGAGCCGAGGGCCTGGTGCCGGCCGAGGTCCTCGTCATGTGTCGCGCGTGCGGCAGGCCCCAGCCCGAGGGCCCGCCGCGCTGCGCGTTCTGTGGCGAGCCTCTGCCGGAGGCCCCACGGCCCGCCGCGGAAGTCCGTTTGGAGCTGGGCCGTGGCCGGGGCCTCTTCGTGGGGCCCGAGCAGCTGACCTATCGGGGCCGGCCGGCCGGGCCTCCCGCCACGGTGCCGTGGTCGCAGGTGCGGCGCTTGGAGTGGGAGCGCCGGCCGTACCTGGAGGCGCTCGGGTTGCTCGCGTTCGCGGTGCTGGGACTGTGGGCGCCCACGCGGGACATGGAGGTCATGGGGCTCGTCGCGGGTGTCATGGGCCTGCTGCTGGCCGGGCTCTACCGTCACTGCGCCCTCACGCTGGAGGTGACGGGCGGTGCGCGGCTGCGGTGGCCGCTGGGCATGGCGCTCCGGGGCTCGGCGCGGCAGGCGCGCGTGGAGGCCGTCTGGAGGGCGCTCGCGGCGATGGCGCGTGAGCGAGGCGTCGCAGTGGCTCCCGAGGCTCAAGAAGAGTCTGAGCGCCCGCGCGCTTGACGGAGGGGCGAGGGCGGGTAGGGTGCTCCGCCATGCGTCCCTTCTGGTGCGTCCGCCGGCCTCGCGCGGGCGCGGCGCTGGTCCTCGTGTCGTGGCTGAGCGTCGGGTGTGGTTATCGCTTCACGCCTTGGGGCGCGAACCTGCCCGAGGGGCTCCACTCCGTCTGCGCCCCGGTGATGGGCAACGAAACGGCCGAGCCCGCGCTGGAGACGCTCTTCACGCGCTTCCTGCGCCAGCAGCTCACGCAGGCCGGACGCCTCGGCACCGGCGCCGCGTGTGACGGCCGCATCGAGGGGACGGTGATGAACGTGGGCACGTCCCCCACCATCATCGCCAACAACTACCGCGTCACGTCCATGGTCCGACTGCGACTCATGAAGGACGAGCGGGTGCTCGGCGAGACGGTGGTCTCCGGGACGGAGGACTACCTTCAGGGAACAGGAGACATCCTGGAGGCGGAGGCCAACCGGCAGGCAGCGCTCGCGCGCCTGGCGGAGGCGCTCATGCGGGACGGCTACGCTCGGTTGGCCAGCGCCTGGTGAGGGCCGGGAATCGGCCCTCCACGACGTGAGTCGCGCTCAGGCCTGCTTGGCGGCGGCCTTGGCCAGCCGGGAGATACGGCGCGCGGCGGTGCGCTTGTGGAGGACGCCCTTGGACGCGGCCTTGTTCAGGCTCTTGGACGCGGCCTTCAGCGAGTCCGTCTTCTTCGCCGAGTCCTTCGTGGCGATCGCCTCGCGGGCGGCCTTGACGGCGTCCTTCACGTTGGTCCGCACCGTGATGTTCCGGGCGCGGCGCTTCAGGGACTGGCGGTGACGCTTCTCTGCGGACTTGGTGTTGGCCAAGGCAATGCTCCAGCGGAAGGCAAGGAAAAAGAGGGGCCGTCCTTACTGCGACGCCCCCGTGGCGTCAAGGCGCGCGTGCGCTCCGGGCCCGGATTTCCGGCTCCTGGACGCCCGCGCGCAGGATCTGACGACGATTGCGGGGAGGAATCATGGTGCAGGGGCGACGTATTCCCACACCAGCCCCGCAGGATCACGGAACGCCAGCCGGCCGGGCGCATGGGCCTGGACGCTGCCTGGGTGGTTTGCCTCCAACAGGCGCGCCAGGCGGCCCACGGCGTGGGGGGAGAGGGCCTCCACGGTCATCCCCGTGCCCTGGGCGGGTGTGGGGCCCTGCTGGAACCGGATGCGCAGGGCGCCGTCTGTGTAGAAGGCGGCCTCGGGCGAGGGGGCCTCCACGGTCCAGCCGAGGCGGGGGGCCACGGCGTCCCAGAAGGCCCGCTGGGCGCTCAGGTCCGCCACGGGCAGGTTCAGGGTGGTGACCGGGGTCCGCGTGGCCTTCACAGGAGGCGGGAGCGCCTTGCCGGCGGCCTTGGCGCCCTGCCAGTGGCGCTCCATCTGGGCCAGCGTCGCCTCGCCGAAGGGCACCCCTTCTTCCTGCAGGCGGGCCTCGATGTACTGGACGCGCGCGGTGAAGCGGCGGCTGGCCATGCGCAGCGCGTCCTCGGCGGGGGCTTTCACGAAGCGGGCGAGGTTGGCCAGCGAGAAGAGGACATCCCCCAGCTCGTGCTCGATGGCGTCCCGGTCGCCCGAGGCGATGGCCTCGTCCAACTCGCGCAGCTCCTCGTCCAGCTTGCCGCGAACCCCGGCGAGGTCCGGCCAGTCGAAGCCGATGCGGCTGGCCTTCTCGGTGAGGCGCTCGGCGCGCAGGAGCGCCGGGGCCGCGGTGGGCACCCCGTCCAGCACCGAGCCCGCGCGGCCCGTCTTGCGCTTGCGCTCCTCGGCCTTCAGCTTCGCCCAGTTGGCGAGCACGTGCTCGGCGCCCTCCACCTGCTCGGCGCCGAACACATGGGGATGGCGGCTGGTGATCTTGTCGCTGATGGCCTGGCACACATCGGCCATGGTGAACTCGCCCAGCTCCGATGCGAGCTGCGCGTGGAAGACGATCTGGAACAGCAGGTCGCCCAGCTCCTCGCAGAGCGGTCGCCACGGCCCGCCGAGCGCCACGCGGTCCATCTCGTCGAGGACCTCGAAGGCCTCCTCGATGAGGTACGGGCGGAGCGAGCGCAGGTCCTGCTCGCGGTCCCAGGGGCAGCCGCCCTCGGCACGCAGCCGGCTCATGATTCCCACCAGTCGTTCCAGCTCGGTCCCGGGCGCCGCCATGCGTTCACCTCCGCTCATTTCGCGCGTCCTGTAACACGCGCTGTGGCGGGGGCATGCTCGGAAATCCGAGGGCCCCGGAGTGGTCGTCCCCTTTGAGGGGCCCCGGGCGTGGCCTATCATCGGCGCCCCGGATGATCCGCCTGTTCTCCCTGCTGGCCCTCTGCAGCGCCCTCGTGCTCCTCGTCCCTCTGGGGGCGTCCGCGCAGCTCCAGGCGCCCACGCGCCTTCAAGAGGTGGATCCGGACGCCGAGGATGCCACCTCGCCGGATGACACCCAGGAGCAGGACGACCCCGAGCCGGAGGCCGAGGAGCCGCCCGCTCGCTCGCGCCCTGGCAAGGGCAAGGCCGCGGCCGAGGTCGTGGCGCCTCCGCCCACGGCCCCCATCGCCGCGCCCGCCCCGGTGACGCCTCCGCCTCCGCCTCGCCCCGCGTTGACCCCGGTGCTGGCTCCGAAGGTGACGGACGCGGATCTGCTGGCGGTGTGGGACCATTGGCGCCAGGCGCGCAGTCGCAACGACAACGTCACGGCCGAGGCGGCGCTGAAGGACCTCGCCCGACTGAAGGACGAAGTGCTCGCGCTGGGCCTGGAGCCATTGAGCGTGGGGCTCGCGCGAGAGGCGAGCGTGCGGCGTCGCGCGGGAGATGTGTCCGGAGCGCTGCGCTTGTTGGATCTCGCGGTGGAGCTGTCACCCCGGCTGCCGTCGGTCCGCTTCGCGCGTGCCGAGACCTACGTGGCCGCGGATCCGTTGTCCGCCGGGCGCTGGGGCGGGGAGCTGCGCGAGGCCTTCATGTCCCTCGCGATGGACGCACGCTACCGAAGGCCCGCGCTGGCGGACCTGGGCGCGCTGGGGCTCTTGGCCTGGGCCGCGACGGCGATGGTGGTGGTGGCCGTCCTCATCCTGCGGCGGCTGCGCTATGCGCTGCATGACTTCCATCACCTCCTGCCCCGCGTCGTGTCCCGCTGGCAGTCCACCGTCCTGGGTGTGCTCCTGCTGAGCCTCCCGCTGGTGCTGGGCTGGGGCGTGCTGCCCGTCCTGCTCATCGGCTTCGCCGTGGTGGCGCTGTACCTCTCGGTCGCCGAGCGGGTGGTGGCCGCGGTGCTGCTGGCGGGCCTGGGTGTGCTGCCGCTGGCGGCCGGGGGGCTCGTGCGCGTCACGGCCTTCGCGGGCACGGTGGCCGAGGACGTCTATGTCCTGGAGCAGGGTGGGGTGTCCGCGCAGGACGCCGCCGAGCGGGTGCGCGCGCGGCTCGACCAGCGCAAGGCCACCTTCGCGGAGGCCGAGTCCCTGGCCTGGTACGAGGCACGGCGCGGGCTCCTGGAGGATGCGCGCACCCACTTCAAGGCGGCCTCGGCGCTGCGCGGCGGGGATGCGCGGATGCTGATCCGCTTCGGCAACACGCTCATGGGGCTGGGCGACACCGAAGGGGCGGTGCAGCTCTACACCCAGGCGGCGGGCGCGGACGCGACGCTCGCGGCACCCCACTACAACCTCGCGCAGATCCACCGCCGTCGCGCTCGGGCGCTCCCGGATGATCAGGTGGGCGCCGAGCTGGACCGAGCCGCCACCGCGAGCGCGGCCGCGCAGGCGCTGGATGTCTCGCTCTTGCGCCGAGAGCCCCCGCCGGATGAGCGGCCGCTGGTGAACCTGCTGATGCTGGCGCCCGCCATGCCGGATTCCGAGTGGCTCGGATTGGCCGATGGCTCGCGCGACGCGGAGCGCGTGGAGGCCCAGGTGGGACGGTGGCTCGCGAGCGGTGTGGCGCCAGGGCCCGTGGCCTGGGCCCTGCCCGCGGTCTGCGCCTTGCTCGCGGTGGCCTTCGGCGCGGCGGCCGGGCCGTTCAAGGCCGCTCGCGTCTGTGAGCGCTGTGGCCGCCCCGTGTGCACCCGCTGCGACCGCGAGCTGGGGCAGGGCAGCAAGCAGTGTGGCCAGTGTGTGAACGTCTTCTCGCGTCGCGGGCTGGTGCCCAAGGAGCTGCGGGCGCGCAAGGAGGACCAGGTCGAGCGCCATCGGACGTGGGGCTCGCGAGCGGCCTACGTGCTGGGCGGACTGGTGTCCGGCGCGGGCCACGTCTTCACGGGCCGACCGGTGCGCGGTGCCCTCTACGCCTTCGCGTTCCTCTTCGCGGTCGCAGTGCTGGTGCTGCGCCAGGGGCTCGTCCGAGGGCCGTATGGCGACGCGCCCCTGTACCTGAAGCTCGGGCCCGCGGTGCTGCTCCTGCTCCTCATCTACCTGTTGTCGCTGCGGGGGCTGTCGCGGCTCCAGCGGGGCGAGGCCTGAACGACCATGTCCCTGAAAGGCACGCTCAAGGACTTCGGCATCGGTGACATCCTCCAGCTCATCGGTCAGCAGCAGAAGACCGGGACGCTGGAGTTCCGCATCAAGGACCAGGAGGTGCGCGTCGGCTTCCGGGACGGCCACATCATCAAGGCCGAGAGCATCACCCGGAAGAAGAAGGACCTCATCGGCGCCATGCTGGTGCGCGCGGAGATCATCACCGAGACGCAGCTGGAGGCGGCGCTGGAGGCCCAGCGGCGGACGCTCAAGCGGCTGGGAGACGTGCTCGTCGCCAGCCACGCGCTCACCGCCGAGCGCTTCCAGCAGATGATGCAGCTTCAGGCCACGGAGACGCTCTACCGCCTCTTCACGTGGAAGACGGGCACCTACGAGTTCATCCAGGAGCCCGTGGAGCCGGACGCGGATGCCATCAGCCCGCTGCGCGCGGAGACGGTGCTGATGGAGGGCTTCCGGATGGTGGACGAGTGGCCCGTCATCCGGCGGAAGATCAACCGCGACGACATGTCGTTCGAGCGGCTCAAGGCCCTCCCCCAGGCGCGCCCAGGGGAAGAGGGCGGCGAGCTGGGCGTCATCGGGCCCGCCGAGCGGCGCGTGTACGAGGAGATCGCCGCGGGGCGCGACCTGCGCAAGCTCGTCGACCTGTGCTGCGTGGGTGAGTTCGAGACCTGCAAGGCGCTCTACAACCTGGTCAACGGCGAGTACGTGCGGCCCATCTACCCCGAGGGGCGGGTTCCCGTGCCGGGGGAGGAGCGGCTGGCTGCTCGGGCTGCGGGCGCGGTGGCTCGCGTGGTGGCCACGATGGCGGTGCTCGCGGGCGTGGCCGTGGTGGGGGCGCGGGTGGAGTGGCCGGGCGCAGCGGACACGGCCGCCTCGGGCTTCGCGGATCCGGCGGCGCAGCGTCAGATTTCTCAATCGCAGCGCGTGAGGATCGCCGCTGCGCTCGAGGTGTTCCAACTGGAGCACGGCGAACTACCAGAGCGGCTGGATGCTTTGGTGGGCGCCGGATTGTTGACCCAGGAGGAACTGCGCTACCCGTGGCGGGAAGAGTATTACTACCGACGGCTGCCCGCTCGGCGGTTCGTGCTTCTACCGCCCTTGCGCTAGCCTGTGCCTCACGTCGTCTTTCGAAGCCCGAGGGCCGGCGTTACGTTGAGGACAGCGACAACTGACCGAGGAACCACGCGCATTGCGAAACCCCGCCACGTTGGAAGTGCCCGCCGCCCGTCCTGCCTCTTCTCCCACCTCCGCCAAGGTCGACGTCCGTGACAACGAGACGGCCCTGGCGCTGTGCGGCAACCAGAACGAGAACCTGAAGTTGATGGAGCGGCGCCTCGGTGTCCGGGTGGGACAGCGTGGCACGGAGATGCTCCTGTCGGGCCCCGCGGACGCGGTGGCCTTCGCGGTGCGCCTGCTCGAGAACCTGGAAGGGATGATCCGCGCCGGTCGCCCCGTGTATCGCGAGGATGTGGAGCAGGGCATCAAGGTGCTCGGCCGCGGCGCCGAGAACCTCCAGGACGTGATGCTCGGCTCGGTCCTCAAGAGCTCCGGCAACCGGCAGATCTCCCCCAAGAGCATCGCGCAGAAGCGCTACGTGGACGCCATCCGCTCCCACGACATCGTGTTCGGCATCGGGCCCGCAGGCACGGGCAAGACGTACCTGGCGATGGCGATGGCGGTGGCGTTCCTGCAGGAGCGCAAGGTGAAGCGCATCGTCCTCGCGCGCCCCGCCGTGGAGGCGGGTGAAAAGCTCGGCTTCCTGCCGGGCGACCTCGCGGAGAAGGTGAACCCCTACCTGCGCCCGCTGTACGACGCGCTCCACGACATGATGGCGGTGGATCGCGCCTCGCAGCTGGTGGAGCAGGGCGTGGTGGAGGTGGCTCCGCTGGCGTTCATGCGCGGCCGTACCCTCAACGACGCCTTCGTCATCCTCGACGAGGCGCAGAACACCACCGTCGAGCAGATGAAGATGTTCCTCACCCGCCTGGGCTACAACAGCAAGGCGGTCATCACGGGCGACGTCACCCAGGTGGACCTGCCCACCGGGAAGATGTCCGGGTTGAACCACGCCCGCTCCGTGCTGCGAGGCATCGAGGGCATCCACTTCGCCGAGTTCTCGGACCTGGATGTCGTGCGCCACCCGCTCGTCCAGGAGGTCATCCGCGCCTACGAGAAGGCGGAGGTGGCCCAGAAGGAGTCCGCCGCCGCCGCGCTCGCGACGGCTGAAAGCGCGCCGCCCGCGCCAGTCGCGCCCCCGGACTCGGCGGCCTGAGGTAACCTGCCCCTTCCCGCGCTTCGCATGCGCGGGAGGGGTGTTGCTCCCTCCTACGTCTGGCTTCATCTGCCCACCCAAGTGTCTTGCCCTGGGGCTGGCAGGCGGACGATGGATGACCCACCCTCACGAATATTTCGCGGGCGTGCGTCCTTGATGGATGCGCCACGCCTTTCTAGGGTGAGGAGCCCCATGGCCGAACCAGAATCATCACCCCCCGGGCCCAGCCCATTGGACGCGCTCGCCAAGCGTCTGGGTTGGGGAGGGGGGGAGTGGGGGCGCCGAGCCATCCAGTTCGTCCTGCTGTTCGCCGTCGCGGTGGGAGCGGGCTTCGTCATCTCGCCGGGCCTCTACAGCCAGCAGATTCCCGCGCTCACCGAGGAGCATGTCGGGAAGCCGTTCCGTGCCAGCTCGCCTGCTGGGTTCAAGGCCGCGCGCGACTACGACATCGTCCACCAGGCGATGACGGAGAAGCGCCGCGTGGAGGCGCGGGGCGCCGTGCGGCCCGTGTACGACCTCAACCCCGCGGTGGTCGGCAATGTGCGCACCTCGGTGCGGACCGCGTTCGCCACCATGCGCGAGCGGCTGGAGGAGCAGCGGCAGACCCAAGCGGACGAGCATGGCGCGGAGGAAGGCCGCCGCCCGAAACGCACCCCGGCCCCCACGCCCGAGGCCCTGGAGCGCCAGCGCCGCGAGCGCGAGGACATGCTGGGCCAGTTCCAGGAACTCCTCTTTGGCCAGCGCGACGCGGGCCTGGAGGCCGAGGACTTCCAAGCGCTGCTCGCCGCGGGCTTCTCCGAGGAGTCCGAGGCCGCCACGCTCCTGCTGGTGGACCGTGCGTACCGCTCCGAGCGAGGCCCGGTGCACGTGGCTGGCTCCCGAGAGGAGCTGGCGCGCGAGGCCCCGCAGGGCCTCACCGTGAGGGACCTGCGCCACAAGAACGAGGAGACGCTGTCGGGCGCCGCGCCCCAGGTCTCGGATGTTCGCGAGGCGCACCAGGAGCTGGACCGCTTCGCCTCCGTGCCGGGCAACGTCCTGGCCGATGCCCCGGGCGCTCAGCGCCGCGCGGTGTTGCGGTTGTCCAAGCGGCTGGTGCGGCCCAACCTCACCATCAACATCGCGGAGTCGGACCTTCGCCGGAGGCTCGCGGTGGAGGCCGTGAAGGACGCGGTCATCTCCATCAAGAAGGGCCAGCGCGTCATCGGTGACGGCGAGCTCGTCAACGAGACCCACCTCGTCATGCTCCGCGGCATGCGCGCGCAGACGGACCGGTTGGATCTGCTCCAGCTCCAGGTGGGCGGCACGGGGCTCGTCGCGCTGCTCATCGTGGCCACGCACGCCTTCTGTCAGGCGGCCTTCCGGCGCTTCCGGCCCACGCGCAAGGACAGCGTGCTGCTGGGGCTCTTGCTGGTGGGGCTCTTGGGCCTCGTCCAGGTCTGGGTGTCCATCGCGGACGCGGTGCAGGACCGCTACACCGCGCTGCCCATTGAAGCCTTCTATTACGCGTTCCCGGTCGCCGCCGGCGCCATGTTGGTGCGCTTCATCCTCACGCAGGAGCTGGCGCTCTTCTTCGCGATCGTCTTCGCGTCCCTGGCGGGCGTGCTGTTGGGCAACTCGCTGTCGTTCGGCATCTACACGCTGGTGGGCTCGCTGGTCGCCGCCGACCGCATCGTGAAGGCCAAGGACCGCGTGGGCATCTTCCGCGCGGGACTCGTCACGGGTGGGGCCAACCTCGTCGCGGTCCTCGTGCTCTTCCTGGTGGAGGGCAAGGGGCTGGCGGCGGACACGCTCGTCACCGCGCTGTGCGCCTTCGTGGGCACGTCGCTCGCGGTGCCCGTGATGGTGATGGCGCTGACGCCGCTCATCGAGGCCACGTTCGGCTACGCGTCGGACATCAAGCTGCTGGAGCTGGCGAACCTCAACCACCCGGCGCTCAAGGAACTCATCGTCCAGGCGCCCGGCACCTACCACCACTCCATCATCATCGGGACGCTGGTGGAGAACGCGGCCGAGACGATTGGCGCCAACCCGCTCCTGGCCCGCTCGTGCGCGTACTACCACGACATCGGAAAGGGTCGGAACCCGCTCTACTTCGGTGAGAACCAGAAGGGCGAGAACCGGCACGACACGCTCGCGCCCGCGATGAGCGCGGTCATCATCAAGCGCCACGTGACGGAAGGCCTGGAGATGGCGCGCCAGTACCGCTTGCCCAAGCTGGTGGCGGACGCGATCCCGCAGCACCACGGCACGCGGACGGTGGGCTACTTCTTCCACAAGGCGATGAAGGAGCAGGAGGGCAAGGAGGGCGCGCCCCCCATCGACGAGAGCATCTATCGCTATCCCGGGCCCAAGCCGCAGTTCCGCGAGGCGGCCCTGGTGATGATCGCCGATGCGGTGGAGGCCTCGACGCGCTCGCTGCCGGACCCCACCACGGCCAAGCTCCAGGCCCAGGTGCAGAAGATCATCAACATCATCTTCTCGGAGGGTCAGCTCGACGAGTGTGACCTGACCTTGAAGGACCTCAACCTCATCGCCCAGTCCTTCCTGCACACGCTCGAAGGCATCTACCATGCGCGCCCGGTGTATCCGGCGGGCGCGGTGGGAGTTGGCCGGCTGCCGCAGCTCATGGTGGCCCAGGGTGGTGCTGCGAAGCCCGAGGCCAAGGACGCCAAGGCCCGGTCGGCGGGGGGAACATGAGTCGCAAGGGCAACATCAGTGTGAGGCTGCGCAAGGGGCGGGTGATTCCCCGCGACGACGGCAAGCGCATCGAGGAGTTCGTGGGCGCCGCCAGCACGGGGACCGCATCGGCGTCCGTGGCGCGCATGCTCGCGCCGCCGGGCTGGGCCGAGCCCGCGCAATGCCCCGAGTTCGACGAGATGGTGCTGGTCCTCACGGGCGAGCTGACCCTCGTCGTGGACGGCAAGCGCGAGCGCATCCAACCGGGTGAGGTCGGGCTCGTGCCCCGGGGCAGGCGGGTGGTGTACCGCAACGACGGCCAGGGCGCGTGCGACTACTGGTCCATCTGCGCGCCAGCGTTCCGCCCCGAGCTGGCCCACATGGAGGAGCCCGAGGCGAAGCCCACGGACAATACGGTGACGGTCCAGGTGGCGCACAGCCAGGGCGAGGAATACGAGCGCCTGCTCACCACCCGGGCTCGGGACTACCTCAAGCGCCTGGGCCTCACCGGCTGCGAGCTGTCCCTGTCGCTCGTGGGAGACCGGGCCATCCGCCGGCTCAACCGCACCTGGCGCCAGAAGGACAAGGCCACCGACGTGTTGAGCTTCCCGGCCGGAGACCTGCCCAAGGGCACGCCCGGGCCGCGCCCGCTCGGCGACGTGGTCATCTCCCTGGATACGGCGAAGCGGCAGGCCAAGGAGTACGAGCGGACGCTGGAGTCGGAGATGTCCCGCTACCTGGCGCATGGGCTGCTGCACCTGCTGGGGCATGACCATGAGAAGCCCCGGGACGCCAAGCGCATGGCGGCCCTGGAGGAGCAGCTGTTGGGCGAGCGGGGAATGGTCGCGGACTCGCTCCAAATCGACTCGCGCGCGCGCCGGGCCCGCAGCCTGATGTGACACCGGGGGGCACCCGTCCGCCCGACAAAGGGGCGTCCTGACGGTTGAGCCGGCGGGCGCGCGTGATAGGTAGGCGCGCCTGCCTCCCGTGTGTTGGATGGAACCATGCACCGCCTGACGCTCGTCGCCACCTGCCTGCTCGGCCTGCTTTGGGGCGCATCTCCCGCCCACGCCGCCTCCGTCCCTCCCTGGGGCACCGGTGAGAGTCAGGGCTCGGACCTGTCCATCTGGCTGGTGACCTTCAGCCCGGGCGACGACGTGCCCTCGTGGTGGGGCCATGGCTCGCTGGTGGTGATGGACCGCCAGCACCAGGATCAGCGCCTCTACAACTACGGGATGTTCACCTTCGACGAGGCGATGCTCGCCCACTTCGCGATGGGCCGCCTGGAGTTCTGGGTGGGCGAGTCGAGCGTCAACGGCACGTTCCGCTTCTACAAGTCGGAGGACCGGGACGTGCGCGTCCAGGAGCTGAACCTGACGCCCGAGCAGCGTGTGCGGATGGCGAAGCTGCTCGCGGACAACGTGCTCCCGGAGAACCGCAACTACCTGTACCACCACTACGACGACAACTGCGTGACGCGGCTCCGGGACATGATTGACCAGGGGACGGGTGGGCGGCTGCGCGAGTACGACCGCGCGGCGGGGCGTATGACGTTGCGCGAGCACACGCGGCGGTACACCGCGGTGAATCCGCCCATGAGCGTCCTGCTCGACTTCATGATGAACAATGAGATCGACCACCCCATCACCCGCTGGGAGGAGGCCTTCCTCCCGGACGAGTTGGAGCAGCAGGTGGCGGCGATCCAGGTGCCCGGCGCCGACGGCAAGCCCGTGCCGCTCGTGGCGAAGCAGTGGAACTATTACGAGGCCACGCGGGCCCGTCCTCCCGCCGAGCCGCCGAACTATGGCCCGTGGGTATTCGGGCTGGGCGTGCTGCTCGGAGGCGGAGCGCTGGGGCTGGCGGCCTGGGAGCGGCGCACGGGCAGCAAGCTGGCCCGGGTGCTGTGGGGCGTGGAGAACGCGGTGCTCGGGCTGGTGCTCGGCATTCCCGGCACCGCGCTGTTCGTCATGGGGCTGGTGACGAACCACACCGTGACGTACCACAACGAGAACCTGTTCCTGGCCAACCCCGTCACCCTGCTCGCGCTGCCGTATGGGGTGCGCCTGGCGTTCGGGAGCACGAAGGTCCGCGCCCGGCTCAAGTGGGTGTGGGCGCTGCTGGCGGTGAGTGGCGTGCTGGGCGTGGCGCTCAAAGTGCTGCCGCCGTTCGATCAGAACAACTGGCGGCTCATCGCCCTCATCCTGCCCATCTCGGTGGGGATGGCGGGTGCGTCCTGGCTGGACCGTCTGCTGGCCCGAGGGCCGGGCTCCGAGCGCGCCTCCGCGCGTCCGGGCGACTCGGTGCCCTCGCTGAAGACTTCCTGAGACGACCTTTTCACACGAAGGACGAAGACGACCATGGCGAACGATTCGATGGAGAAGATCAACGGCCTCAAGGAGCGCCTGTCCGCGCTCCGGGGGCATCTTTGACCTCGACCGCAAGCGGTCCCGCATCGCGCTGATTGAACGAGACTCCACCCAGCCGGGCTTCTGGGACGACAACACCAAGGCGCAGGCGCTGCTGAAGGAGAAGTCCACCTTGGAGTCCAAGGTGGGGACCTTCGACAAGGCCATGCGCGGGTTGGACGACGCGCAGGTGCTGCTGGAACTGGCCGCGGAGGCCAACGACGCGGACAGCGCGAAGGAGGCGGAGGACTCGCTCCAGTCGCTGGAGGGCGAGGTCGCCAAGCTCGAGCTGGCGCGCATGCTGTCCGGGCCGCAGGACCACAACAACTGCTTCATGGACATCAACCCGGGCGCGGGCGGCACGGATGCCATGGACTGGGCGGCCATGCTCTTCCGCATGTACTCGCGCTACGCGGAGACGAAGGGCTGGACGGTCGAAATCAGCGACGAGCAGCCCGGCGAAGAGGCGGGCTTCAAGAACGTGTCGCTGCGCATCGCGGGCGAGAACGCCTACGGCTACCTCAAGGCCGAGGTGGGCGTGCACCGGCTCGTGCGCATCAGCCCGTTCGACGCCAACGCGCGGCGGCAGACGGCCTTCGCCTCGGTGGACGTGTATCCGGAGGTGGATGACACCATCCACATCGACATCCCGGAGAAGGACATCGAGCTGAAGTTCATCCGAGGTGGCGGCGCGGGTGGCCAGAAGGTGAACAAGACGTCGTCCACGGCCCAGCTGCGCCACCTGCCCACGGGCATCATCATCACCTGCCAGACGGAGCGCTCGCAGTCGGCCAACAAGGACATGGCCTTCCAGATTCTGCGCGGCCGCCTCTTCGAGCTGGAGATGAAGAAGCGCGAGGCCGAGCGCGACGCGGCCGAGGCGCAGAAGAAGGACATCTCGTTCGGCTCGCAGATCCGCAGCTACGTGCTCGCCCCGTACCGCATGGTGAAGGACCTGCGCACGGGCGTGGAGACGGGCAACGTGGACTCGGTCCTGGACGGAGACCTGGACGAGTTCATCGTCTCGCAGCTGTTGGGCGTGAAGAACCCCAACCGCAACGCGGCGCTGGAGTAACGCGGGCCGCACCAGGTCCCTCTCCCTCGGGGGAGAGGGACCGTCAGGTCGCGGCGGTGCGGCAGATCTCCTTGAGCTGCATGCGCCGACGCGGACTCATCCCGACGAACTGCACGCCCATGCCCATGCGGTAGGCATGGATGCGTCGCGGCCCCGGGCGATTGGCCCACGCGACGACGCCGGACACTTCGAAGGCGTCACGTGAGACGGGCAGGTGGATGCGCAGCTCCAGCGCGGCGCCCTCGGGCGCGGGTGCCAACGTCCGCAGGAAGAGGCCACCCGGGCTCATCTCCTGGGCGAGGCTCGCGCTCCAGAGGCCGTCTCCGCGCGGCTCGCGAAACTCGACGGGGCAGTGGAACGGGACGCGCTCGTGCACGCGCAAGTCAGGGAGCGGACGGCGCAGCAGGGCCTGCACGCGCGCGAGGATGGCGCCCGCGTCCCCCGACTCCCAGACGAGCAGCGGCGTTGGGAGCTGGGACAAGGGCCTTAGGCGGTCCGTCAGCACGGGCTCGGGCAGCGCGAGCCCCTCGGCGCGGACGACGATGAGCTGCAGCGGCGCCGCGCCCGGATGCGTGCCGAGCCGCGTGGCCCACTCCAAGGTCTGCGCATAGACGACGTGGAACCCGCTCAGCTCCAGCGCCGCGCCCAGTCCGTGGGGCGTGCCGGCGGCCTCGCCCACGAGCAGCACCCCCGGCGCGCTCGGATGCGTCGCTCCCGGCGCGCCTAGCAGCAGACGCACCCGGGAATGGAGCTGCGCCGCTCGGAGGGGGCCCAAGAGGCAGTCATCCGCGCCGCCCCGCGCGCTCGACTCCAGCACCTGCGCGGGCGCTTCCGAGTCCGCGAGGACGACGAGCGGTACGTCGCCATGGGTGGGATGCGTGCGCAGCCGCTGGACCCCAGGGCTGTTCTCGGCCGTCAGCGCCGCGTGGCCCACCAGCACCATCAGCGGCCGGAACACGTCATACGCCGCGCGCGCCGCTTCCAATCCCGGGACGACGGTGCAGGCGCAGGCGGTGCCTTGAAGCAGGGAGGTCAGCCGTGCGGCGCGCTCGGAGCCGGGCTCCACCAGCAGCACCTGCGGCGGCGGTGGACGTCGTGCCGAGGCGGAATCCCAGGGTGCTCCAGGCAAGGGCATCCGTGCTCCTGTCCCGGGCGTTGCACACGCGTCGAATCCGACGCCGCGAGAGGTCTCCGCGCTGTAGCTGAGTCCGCAGATTCTTACAACGTGGCTGCCTGATTGCGCTGATTGCGGAATTGGAGGGCTGCGCGGGGAGCCCGGACGAATCCAGGCCTGACGGGGATGGCCGCCGATTCGTGGAACCTTTCCGCGCGGTGGCTGTCTCTGCGTTGGCGCGCAGTACGCTGGACGCGGGAGGACGCGGGTGTCACCGAGCGAGGCGCTCGAGCTGGGGCAGGACGGTCCGGGCGAGTCCGTGGCGCTGGAGGCCCGGCGCCAGGAGCAGGCCCTCGTGGCCCGACTCCGGCGTGGCCACACCGACGCGTTCGAGACCCTGGTCCACCAATACGAGGACCGGCTCTACGACTTCTGCGTGCGCATGGTCGGCGACCGCGAGGAGGCGCACGACCTGGTGCAGGAGGTCTTCGTCAGCGTGCACCAGAACCTGCGCCGCTTCCGCGAGGACTCGCGCCTGTCCACGTGGCTGTTCCGCATCACCAAGAACCACTGCATCAACCGCCTCAAGTACCTCCAGCGGCGAGGGCGGGGCCGCTCGGAGGCCTTCGACGAGTTCAGCGCGGGCAGCCACGTGGAGGTCTTCGGCGCGCCTCCCGGCCCCGACGCGGCCCTGGAGTCCGCGCGCGAGCGGGCGCGGGTGCAGCAGGCGATTTCCCAGCTCGAGCCGGATGCGCGCATGCTGGTCGCACTGCGCGACGTCGAGGGGCTGAGCTACGACGAAATCGTGGACATCACTGAATTGCCCGAGGGCACCGTGAAGAGTCGGTTGCATCGGGCGCGCGAGAAGCTGGCGGACATCCTGGGACGGCCGGAGCCATGAGCGGCACTCAACAGCAATCGACGGACGTGGAACCGCGGCTGAGTCACCGCGAGGCGCGGGAGGCGTTCCTCTCGCTCGCGGACGAGGCCCTGGACGCCTCGCGCGAGAAGTCAGTGCGAGCCCACCTGGACGGCTGCCCCGAGTGCCGGGAAGGGTGGGAGCGCTACGCCCGCACGGTGTCGCGGTTGCGCGGCGTGCCTCGGGAGAAGGCGCCGCCCGCGCTCGCGACCCGGGTGATGGGGCGCGTGCGTCGGCAGCGGCGGTTCGGGCTCCGGGGGATTCATCAGACGTACGTCCACCAGCGCTTTCCCGTGGAGATCCTCGTCACGCTGCTGGTGGCGGCGGCCGTGGCCCTCTTCCTGATGGCGGTCATCTAGAGCGCGCCTGCGAAGTGAAGGAAATGAAGCGCAACACTCGCCCCGACCTGGGGGCATCTGTCCGCGCGAGCGAGCGGGCCTCCGTGATGCGTTGCGTCCCGAGGGCCGCTTGGCTAGCGTGCCGCGCCTTTCTGAAAGCGCGTCATGGACGACACCAACAATAAGCCCCCAGTCGACAAGAATGGCCCCGAAGCAGCGGATCTCGGGTCCAAGGAGCAGGAGATCTACCAGCAGCGGCTCGACAAGGCCGCGAAGTGGCGGGACTCCGGCTTCAACCCGTACGGGAATGGCTACCGGCCGCAGCACACCGCGGCGGAGGTCGTCGCGAATCACGCCGACCAGTCCGCCGAGGACATGGCGAAGGTCGCGACTCCGCCGTCGTACGACGTCGCGGGCCGCGTCGTGGCCATCCGCGACTTCGGCAAGTCGGCGTTCATCAAGCTGCGCGACCGCACGGGGGAGATCCAGGCGCACATGAAGCTGGACGGCCTGGGCGCGGCCGCCTACGAGGTGTTCAAGCAGTGCGACGTGGGTGACTTCCTCGCCGTCACCGGCACCATCTTCCGCAGCAAGACGAAAGAGCTGACGCTCTCCGCGACGAAGTTCACGCCGCTCACCAAGTCCCTGCGCCCGATGCCCGAGAAGTGGCACGGCCTGACGGACGTGGAGATCCGCTACCGCCAGCGCTACCTGGACCTCGTGTCCAACCCGGCGGTGAAGGAGACCTTCCTCCGGCGCAACAAGCTGGTGCGCTTCATCCGGAACTTCCTGGACACCCGCGACTTCGTCGAGGTGGAGACCCCGATGATGCACCCGCTGGTGTCGGGTGCCGCGGCGCGGCCGTTCCGCACGCACCACAACGCGCTCGACATCGACCTGTACATGCGCATCGCCCCCGAGCTGTATCTCAAGCGGCTGGTGGTGGGCGGCTTCGAGCGCGTCTACGAGGTCAACCGGAACTTCCGCAACGAGGGCGTGAGCACCCGGCACAACCCCGAGTTCACCATGTTGGAGTTCTATCAGGCGTACGCCACGTACGAGGACCTGATGGACCTCACCGAGGAGATGCTCTCCGAGGCGGCCGTGGCCGTCACCGGCGACTCCAAGGTGAAGTACGGCGAGCACGTGCTGGACTTCGGCAAGGGCTGGAAGCGCATCTCCATGGTGGAGGCCATCCGCGAGGCGGTCAGCGGCCTGTCCGACAAGGACATGGTGGACCCGGACCGGCTGCGCCACGAGCTGCTCAAGACGTCCCACGCCGAGGCCGAGCGCCGCGCCGTGGAGACCATGAACCACGGCGAGCTGGTGGGGGCCCTCTTCGAGCACCACGTCGAGTCCAGCCTCATCCATCCCACCTTCGTCACCCACTTCCCCACGTCGGTGAGCCCGCTGGCCCGCCGCAACGACGCGAACCCCGAGGTGACGGACCGCTTCGAGCTGTACGCGGCGGGACGGGAGATCGCCAACGCGTTCTCCGAGCTGAACGACCCGTTGGATCAGAAGGGCCGCTTCCTGGCGCAGCTGGAGGCCAAGCAGCGGGGGCAGCAGGAGACGATGGACTACGACGAGGACTACATCCGCGCCCTCGAGCACGGCATGCCGCCGACGGCCGGTGAAGGAATCGGGATTGATCGGCTCGCCATGCTGTTCACGGACGCGCAGAGCATTCGCGACGTGATCCTGTTTCCTCTCCTCAAGCCACTGGCGAAGTAGCCAGGAGGCCGCGTGCATCCCGCCGAACGGCAGACCGTCTATCGCTGGAGCTTCATCTGGACGGGGGCCCTGGTGGCCCTCGTGGGCGCCATCCTCCTCGGCGTGGCCATCACCGAGTCGGCGGCGTGGGCCGAGACGGCCGGCGCCCTCGGCCTGTCGTTGGTGGGGTGGGGTGGGCTCGTGCAGGCGGTGGACGCTCTGGCGCTGGTGCCGGCGCGTGCGGCCGCGGCGCTGCCCCTCGCCGGGCCACGCTTCCTCATCGCCGGCGTCCTCGTCTGGCTGGGGGGCTGGGGGCTCGTCGCGGCGGGCATCCGCCGTCGCCCGGCCTCTGGTGAAGGACCGAGCCCCGCGGCCGGGGCCCCGCTGTACCCGAGGCTGGCGCGCTACCGGGACTTCTACTGGAGCACCCTGGGGGCGTACGGCGGCGGCATCCTGCTCGCGGAGCTGGTGCTCATCCTCCTCCAGACGTTCCTGTCGAGCGGCGTGCCCTCGCCGGAGCTGGGGAGCTCGAGTCGCGGCTCCTCGGCGGGCGGGCTCGCCCTGGCACCGACGGTGGCATTCGCCATCGCGCTGTGCTCCGCGTCGCTCGTGGCCTTCATCTCGGGCTTCGTGGGGGCCTCGCGGGCCCAGCGCCTGTCCTTGCCCGAGGCGACCATTGGCGTCGTCTATCTGGGCATCCCGGTGCCCGTCATCCTGACCTTGATGGAGCGCATCCCCTCGCTCCAGCTCGCGCTCGGCTACCGACTGCGCGAGGTGACGTATGTGGCGGGGCTCATCGGCCGGCCGGAGCTGGCGTACTGGCTGGTGTTCACCGCGCTGGTCCTCGCGCTGGTGCTGGGCATCAACACGGGGTTCATCGCCGCGGGCAGCGGCCGGGTGGACCTGAAGCTGGGCTTCGAGCTGTTCGTCGCCCGGCGCCACGTGGCGGTGTTCCGTCCGTCGCTGCTGTTGGGGACCTTGGCGGTGCTGATGTTCGGCATCATCCCGCCGCTGCTCGTCTACTTCATCATCCGGGGCGCGGAGGCCGCCGTCGAGCGCACCCGCGTGCGCGCGCTGGGCATGGCGGATCCGCTGGCCGCCGCGGCCGCGCAGAACCACATGAAGCAACACGAGCAGTCGCCCACCATGATGATGACCGCGCTGTCGGTGGGCGGCGTGGGCGTGGGCGTGATGGCGCTCATCATCGTCCTGAGCGTGATGAGCGGCTTCGAGGCGGACCTCCAGCAGAAGATCCTGGGCACCAACGCGCACGCGGTGGTGAACAAGTACGCCAGCGAGATGCCCGAGTACGCCAAGGTGATGGAGCAGATCCGCAAGGTGCCCGGCGTCGTGGGTGAGACGCCCTTCATCATCAACCAGGTGATGATCGCGTCCGAGGGCAACGTGGACGGCGTCGTCATCAAGGGCATCGACCCGGCGACGGTGGGCGAGGTGACGGACCTGCCCCAGAACATCCTGCCCGGCGGAGACCTGGCCCACCTGGAGCACCCGGACCGCATCCTTCCGCGCCGCAGCCTGGACGACGACGCCGCGCCCCCGAAGGACGAGGAGCTGGACCCCATCATCGGCACGCCCACCAAGGGCAAGCCGCAGCCCACGCTCCCGGGCATCATCATCGGGCGCGAGCTGGCCGCGTCGCTGCGCGTGGTGGTGGGGGACCGGGTGAACGTGGTGTCGCCGCTCGGCACGGAGCTGGGCCCCACGGGTCCGCTCCCCAAGAGCCGCGCCTACCGCGTCGCGGGCATCTTCTACTCGGGGATGTACGAGTACGACTCCAAGTTCGTCTACATCCTGCTCAAGGAAGCGCAGGACTTCTTCAACGTGAAGGGCGCCACGGGCATCGAGCTGAAGGTGGCGGACATCGACGACGCGCGCCGCATCTCCAACCAGGTGGTCAAGGTGCTGGGC